>QMVI01000038.1 GCA_003661015.1 Methanosarcinales archaeon
ACAACATCCATTACAGGGGTTCTTGCAGCAATAGCACCAGCTCTTAGATAATCTCCATATGAAAAACCACCCGGAATCACGACAGCATCACACATCCTCAGACTGCCAACATCCTTGTACCATATTATTTCTGCAGGAGACCCCAACTACTCAAACACAAATTTGACATCCCTATCGCAATTTGTACCCCCAAAACTGATGACGCCCACCCTCATCCCTTCACCTCAAGTGTGTAGGAATAATCATGGATAATGGGATTTGATAACAATTTTCTGCACATCTCTTCAATCTTATTTTCTGCCTCTTCGTCATTTTCTGCCTCGAACAGAACATAATATTTTTTGGCACTTGAAACATCTTCAACTGAAAATCCAAGATTTCTGAGAGCTCTTGTTATCGTCATCCCTTCTGGGTCTCTCACACCTTTTTTTAACTTAATTGTAACATCAGCCAAGTAACGCATGAGTTCAGATACCACCTAAACAAATAAGTTTTTTTGTAATTGGATTAGAGTTGTTATCATGGGAGTTGATTTGGGAGATTTATTTACACCATATCAGATAAGAATGGACGAGTTATCAAAAAAAATTGTAGCAATAGATGCCTACAACACAATTTATCAGTTTCTGAGCATCATAAGACAGAGGGATGGCACACCTCTCATGGACTCAAGAGGAAGAATAACCTCTCATCTCTCTGGAGTACTCTACAGAACATCAAACTTCATGGAATATGGTATAAAGCCAGTTTATATATTCGATGGTGAGCCGCCCGCTTTCAAAAAAGAGACAATTGAGGAAAGAGCAAGAAAGAGAGAAATGGCATATGAGCAGTGGATGGAAGCAAAAGAGAGGGGGGGGGAGACATTTGTGTATGCTCAAGCATCTGCAAAGGTGACGAATGAAATCGTGGAAGATGTGAAACATCTACTTACCCTTATGGGAGTTCCGTATGTGATGGCACCTTCTGAAGGTGAGGCACAAGCTGCGTATATGACAATAAAAGGGGATGCCCATTACGCAGCATCACAAGACTACGATTCACTTCTTTTTGGTGCAAAGAAAGCTATTAGAAATTTGGCAATAACTGGCAAGAGAAAACTACCAAGAAAGAAAGTGTATGTTGAGGTAAAGCCAGAGGTAATTGAGCTGGAAAAAGAATTAAAACGACTTGGAATAACAAGAGAACAACTTATAGATATAGCAATACTTGTTGGAACTGATTATAATGAGGGAATAAAAGGTTTTGGTCCTAAAAAAGCCTATAACTTGATAAAGAGAGTGGAGAACTTGTATAAAGCTCTTGAAGAGATTGGATGTGAGGTCGAGAACGTCGATGAGATTAGAGAGTTTTTTATGAATCCACCAACAACCGATGATTATGTTCTCGAATGGAAGACACCTGAAAAAGACGGGATAATCGATTTTCTGTGTGGAGAAAGGGATTTCTCTGAAGAGAGGGTTAGTGGAGCAGTTGAGAAGATGTTGATGGCACTCGAGAAGGATAAACAACAGACTCTCGACAGGTGGTTTTGATGAAGACTTAGATTATCTCAATAGGTGATGAGTTGTTAAGAGGAGATACTCTCAACACGAATGCATCTTGGATTGCAAAGAAACTCTCTGAAAGAGGTATGGACATCTATAAGATACTGGTAATTCCAGATGACGTTGATGAGATATCTTCTTCGATAAGAGAATCAGACGAGGAGATAATAATCATCACGGGTGGACTTGGTCCAACACCAGATGATATGACAAGAAAGGGGGTTGCAGATGCCTTTGGTGATGTCTTGGTCATGAGAGAGGACCTTCTCGATGAGATGAGAGAGGTGCATGAGGTAACCAAAGATGCAGAAGTTATGGCTCAGCTACCCTCGAAGGCGGTGCCACTCAAAAATCCGGTTGGTTCAGCACCTGGATTTGTGATAGGTGATGGAAACAGGATGGTCTTTGTTCTTCCAGGAGTCCCAGAAGAGATGAAAGCGATGTTCGATGATGTTTTGAGGCACCTTGAGAAATTTGGTAAGAAAAAACACTATGTTGCATACATTAAGACAGCAAAACCAGAGGCATCGATAGCATCAGAACTAAACGAGTTCGTTAGAAGATTTCCATCTGTGAAGCTCGGTTCTTATCCGAAAGGGGAGCAGGTGTATATAAGGTTATCATCTCGAGATAAGAGTGAGTTGGAGAGAGCGGTAGAATGGCTCAAGAAACAAATAGAGTGATATGAATGAAGGTTGGAATACTTGCACCAGAATTTGTTCCAGTTTGGGGGGGTGTGGGCTCTCATATACTTGATTTGGTCTCACACCTGCCTGATGATGTAGGGGTATGTGTGATAACAGTCAGAAGAAGAATTCCGGGAACATCAGAATACATGGACAAAAAGGAGATTATGAACGAGGTTGGAAGAGAGATAGATTTGGTGGAGCTTGCAACAGCAAAAGAGACATTTTTGTACAATGCAAAGTTTCAGTTCAATTGTTTTAGAAGGGTGCCGTCCATCGTAAGAGAGAAGAGAATAGATATTCTGCATTCCCATTTTCCTCACATGTCCGACATTCTTCTAAAATACACAAAGTTTAATCATCCTTCAATCACAACAGTTCATACTACCATTGGAGGGCAGGTTGAGGCTACTCGCTCATCTGGTCTGAATTTTTCTGAACTCGAGCATTCAGAAAGAATGACATTGATTTTGTCCCCTTTCCTGAAAATGGTTGAAAGAAGTTATATCAAACGAACAAAGAACTTCATAGCTGTGTCAAAGTGGATTGGAAATATTCTCAAACTTCAATATCGCGTAGATGGAGAAATATACGTGGTACCTAATGGGGTCGACCCAACCGTTTTTGCTCCGAGAAATACACAAAAAAGCAATGATTTACCAGTCGTATTATTCACGGGAAGGCTAATATCTGCGAAAGGTATTCAGTACATAATAGATGCAATGGAAAAAATTATTTCAGAAGTAAAGACTCGTTTTGTTTTTGTTGGGGGTGGTGATCCAACCCCCTACATTAAAAGAATCGAGAGAAAGGGAATTTCTCGCAAATATTATGATTTTTTAGGATATATAAAGGAAAGAAGTCAGTTGATATCTGTGTATAATATGGCAGACGTATATGTTGCCCCAACGCTCTACGAGAATCTGCCCATAAGGATTTTGGAAGCCATGGCCTGTGAAAAACCTGTGATAGCAACAAGCGTGTGTGCAATTCCTGAAGTGATTGAACATGGAGATAATGGATGGTTGATTCCTCCCGCAGATACAAAATCTCTTGAGGATGCCTTGGTAACTCTCCTAAAAGATGAAGACCTTAGAAAGAAACTCGGAAAGAGAGCGAGAAAAACGGTTGTTGAAAATTTCAACTGGAAAAAAATAGCAAAAGATACTGTTAACGTTTATGAAAAGGTTCTAAAAAACTTTTAATCCATCAATTTAGTGGGAAATAGATATAAACAGATATATAAACACAAAGTCAAAAAGATAAATGAATACAAAATGTGTTATGCTCACGGGGGGATAATAAACAAGCTCCCAAGTGGGTTGCAGAGGAGATAGAAGGGGATAGATGCTGATGAATATTTTGCAGAAGTTTTTTACAGGAAGTACTGCCAAATGAGAAATCAGAGAAGGTAAAAGAAATTCAATCTCGTGACTTAACTGTGGTGGTGGCAGGGATGGTGTGAATGATGCTCCTGCGCTTGCACAGGCAGACATTGGCATTGCGATAGGTGCGGAGACTGATGTTGTATCGAGGTTGCAGATATAATCCAATCCTAATAAAAAACGACCCTGAAGATGTTGTGAAAGTAATCACGCTTTCACGTCATACATACGGGAAAATGGTACAAAATCTAACATAGGCTACGAGGCTATAATGTATTTGCTATACCACTTGCAGCAGGCGTATTGTATTTGCAGGAATATTGCTCACCCCTGCAATATGGCTCGGTCTAGATGTCATTGAGTAAGTAATAGTTTCGATAAATGCAAGATTGATAAGGTGAATCAAACATCCAAGTTCACAACCTCTTTCGCGTGCTCCTGAATGAACTTCTTCCTCGGCTCTACTTTATCCCCCATTAATATCGTGAAAAGCTAGTCTGCGATTGCTGCATCCTCAACAGTCACTCGATACATCACCCTCTTCCTTGGATTCATCGTAGTCTCCCACAGTTGTTCAGGATTCATCTCTCCAAGTCCTTTGTATCTTTGAACGGATATACCACTCTCTCCTAACTCACCCACAAGTCTGTCAAGCTCTTCCTCAGAAAATGCATATCTTTCTATCTTTCCCTTTTTCACTCTGAAGAGGGGGGGCTGAGCAATATAGACACATCCCGCCTCTATTAGTGGCCTCATATATCTATAAAAGAACGTGAGTAGTAGAGTTCTGATGTGTGAGCCATCAACATCCGCATCTGTCATAATTATGACCTTTCCGTATCTGAGCTTCTCTATATCAAAATCCTCTCCTATCCCACACCCAAGAGCAGTTATAAGGGACTGTATCTCCGAGTTTTTCAGGATTTTTTCGAGTCTTGCCTTCTCCACATTTAATATCTTGCCCCTCAGAGGGAGGACTGCCTGAAATTGTCTATCTCTTCCCTGTTTTGCACTTCCTCCTGCGGAGTCTCCCTCGACTATATATAACTCTGCTCTTGATGGATTCTTCTCTGTGCAGTCTGCCAGTTTTCCGGGGAGTGGTGCCCCATCCAGACTGTTCTTTTTTCTTGTCAGCTCTCTTGCCTTCCTAGCAGCCTCACGTGCTCTTGATGCAATTTCTGCTTTTGTCAGAATTTCTTCTGCAACCTTTGGATTCTCTTCAAAATAGTAGCCAAGCTCCTCACTGACAATAGACTCCACTATCCCCTTAACCTCACTATTACCCAGCTTTGTTTTTGTCTGTCCTTCAAACTGTGGATCGGGAAGCATGACGCTTATGACAGCGGTGAGACCTTCCCTGACATCCTCACCACTCAGCCTCACATTCTCCTTCCCCACCTTTTTGAGATACTCATTTGCCACTTTTGTGAGGGCGCTCTTGAACCCTACTAAGTGAGTGCCACCCTCTATAGTGCTGATGTTGTTGGCGTATGTGTATATGTTCTCATTGTACCCATCGTTGTACTGAAGTGCGACCTCAACAACCACACCGTTTTTTCCCTTTTTCAGATGTATGGGGGGAGAATGTAAAACTCTCTTACCTCTATTGAGATGTTCCACAAACGATGGGAGGCCACCTTCATACCTGAATATCTCATGAGAACCATTCCTCTCATCCAAAAGTTCGAATGTAACGTTGCTATTCAGAAAAGCTAATTCTCTGGTTCTCTTTGATATCATCTCTCTATTAAACTCAACACTCTCAAATATGAGGGGGTCTGGTTTGAATCTCACTTTTGTTCCCCTTTGAGAGGTTTCTCCAACTATTTCGAGTGGGCCCGGTCTCCCCCTCTCATACCTTTGTCTGTATATTTTTCCATCCCGCCTAACCTCTACTTCAAGCCATTCAGACAGTGCATTCACGACAGCAACTCCTACCCCATGAAGTCCTCCTGACACTTTATACACATCTCCACTAAACTTTCCTCCAGAATGGAGGGTTGTCATTATCACTTCAAGTGCAGGTTTTCCAAATCTTTTATGGATGTCCACAGGTATGCCCCTTCCATTATCTTCAATACTCACAGAGCCATCTCTGTGTATCGTGATTCTGATGTAATCACAATATCCTGCAAGAGCCTCATCAATGCTGTTATCCATGACTTCATACACAAGATGATGTAAGCCATGATAGTCTGTACTACCTATGTACATACTCGGTCTCTTTCGTATTCCTTCCAGACCTTCAAGAACCTGTATCTTATCTGCTGTGTAACTATCCATGCTTGCATTTTCTTTTGTCATTTAGATTAATTAACTTGTCGTTAAGTTTTTTATTGATGTCTCATTAAAACATGGTTTAGAACTCTCTTTGCTCTTTTCTGACTTACGGACGAATAACTACCTAGTTTTTGGATATTATATACTTGACAAATTATTTTAATGAGAAACCATCAACATACTACTATGTTCCTTACACTATCTGATGTGGATACACATGGAAAATCTGTGTTGGTGAGACTTGACCTAAATTCGCCCATGGACCCATCGGGAGTGATACTTGATGATATGCGGTTTAGGTGTCATATACCTACATTGAAGGAATTGGAAGATGCAAAAGTTGTTATCATGGCTCATCAATCGAGACCAGGGAAAAAGGACTTCACAACAATGGAGCCACATGCAAAGCTTCTAACAAAGCTTCTGGGAAGAAAGGTTGAGTATGTTGATGATATTTTTGGCTCACACGCTCGCTCAATGATTAGAAACCTCGCCAGTGGAGAGATAATGCTCCTTGAGAATGTGAGATTCTATTCTGAAGAAACTCTGTCTAGAACGCCCGAAGAGCATGCAACCACCCACATGGTTAGAAGACTTGCTCCCCTCTTTGATTTGTTCGTGAATGATGCGTTCTCTGCGTCTCATCGTTCTCATGCCTCTATCGTTGGCTTCACACCAGTTCTCACATCGGTTGCTGGGAAACTCATGGAAACCGAAATAAGAAGCCTCTCGAAAACGCTTGAGGGTAGAGGTAGAACTGTATTCGTACTTGGTGGTGTGAAGCCAGAGGACTCCCTAAAAATGGCTGAAAATGTTTTGAAGATGTCAGAAACGAGTGTGATATTCACAGGACTCATTGCAAACTTGTGTCTTTTTGCAAAAGGTATAAAACTTGGAGAGGATAACGAGAAATTGTTAAAATCTATGGGAATGACAGATTATATTGACAATGTAAAGAAGATTTTGGATAATTTCGGAGATAGAATACTTTTACCAGTTGATTTTGGTGTGGATGCCAATGGAAAGAGAAGGAACATAACAATCGAAGAACTACCTACACCCCACACAATCATGGATATTGGAGAAAAAAGTATAGAGATATTCAAGAAAGAAATAGAGAGTGCAAATGTTGTTGTGATGAACGGTCCTGCTGGGGTAATAGAGAATCCAAATTATCAACTTGGAACATTTGAGCTTCTGAAAGCTGCAACAAAAGCAAAATATTCTGTCATAGGCGGGGGGCACATATCTGCAGCTGCGAATAGAGTTGGAGTGGTATCCAAACTATCCCATGTGAGTACGGGAGGCGGGGCAACTTTGGAATTCTTAAGTGGAGAGAAACTCCCAGGAATCGAGGCGCTTCAAAGATGGGCAAAGAAAACGAGATAAAATCGGCAGTTCTATATATTCTGCATGAGTAAAGCGCAGGGGGTTTGATTTGAGACTGGTGGTTATAGGAGGAGGCATTGGTGGAGCAGAGAGTGTAAGACTTGCTTCATCTCTATCTGCCGATATAACATTAATAGAACCAAAGAAAAGACTTGAATGTCAGGCTCTTTATCCTGAATATCTGAGTGGAAAAGTCGATATCGAAGACATATGTGCAGAACTATCTCCATTTTGCAGTAAATTGGGAGTCGAATTTGTGAATGAAAGGGCTCTAGGTATAACCCCAAACGAAGTTATAACTGAAAGATGTGAAGTTGGGTTTGATGTGGCGATTGTTGCTGTAGGCACCACCCAGAATTTCTTTGGCATCGAGGGAAGTGAGAAAACATTTTCGGTACACACACTTGAGGATACAATTAAAACAAAGAGAGAGCTTGATAGAAGAAATCCAAGGAAAATTGTTATTGTGGGTTCTGGTCTTACGGGAGTAGAGGTTTCGTGTGAGCTCGCAGAGAGTTTTGAGGCAGAAATATACATCGTTGAACTGATGGACAGGGTACTTCCCACATTCCATCCGAGAGTCTCATCATATGTTGAAAAGGTTCTCAAGAAAAGGGGGGTTCACGTGCTTGTTTCAAAAGAGGTTGTGAAAATACATGATGATAAAGTCGAATTTTCAGATGGCACATCGCTGGAATGTGATATGGCAATATGGACTGCTGGTATTAGACCAGTACCATTCGTTGACTCGACACCATTTCCAAAAACAAAAGGATGGATAAAGGTTGATGATTTTCTTAGGGTGGATGACGAGAATTACTCCAGCATTTTTGCAATCGGTGATAACTCGTGGGTCGAGATAGATGGAAAAATTGCAACAAAAACAGCAATCGAAGCTGAAAGACAGGCAAAACATACCGTAAAAAATCTGGAGATGATGATGAAGGAAGAGAGACTAAAGAAATACAAGATAAAAGCAAGCATGGATTCCCCAATCGCTCTAATATCTCTTGGATGCGAATGTGCTATAGGTGTTTATGGTGGGCTTTGTATACGCATTCCAAAGCTTGTCTACAAATACAAAAAGTGGATAGATACGTCATTTGTGAAAAAATTCAAAAGTTGAGATTTGAAGATGGTCTGGGTGGAGTGGAACC
>QMVI01000039.1 GCA_003661015.1 Methanosarcinales archaeon
AGCGTTCTCCTCTGCCTCCTCAAATATCTCCCTGAGGCGTTGCTCACTCTCCCCATAGTACTTGCTCATGATTTCAGGACCTGCTATTGATATGAAATTTGCTCCAGCCTCGTTTGCAACAGCCTTCGCAATCAATGTCTTCCCGGTTCCGGGAGGACCGTACAATAAGATGCCTTTTGGAGGTTCAATTCCCAATCGCTCAAAAACTTCTGGATGTTTCATAGGAAGTTCGATGAGTTCTCTTATACGCTGTATCTCCTCACTTAGACCGCCAATATCCTCATATGTTATCCCTGTTCCCCTTGTCCCTGCGACTCCTGAGACCGGCTTCTCTTTGATCACAAGCTTTGTGAATTCATCGATTATCACCGCACCTTCTGGGTCTGTACTGACAACCAAAAGTGGCATCATCTGACTTGCAGTCTGTTTCCCCATAAACGGCCGAGTGTGTGCACTGAGAATGGGAACGATGTCCCCAGCCATCACAGGTCTCTTAAGAAGCTGTCGTTTAATAAACGTCTCAGGTATCTCTGTAAGTGGGACATTTGTTCTTTCAATTGGGGCAAGCACAACTGTATTTGCCTTCTTTGGCTCTACCTTTGTAATCTTGATTCTCTCCCCTATACCAACACCGGCATTCTGCCTTGTGAAACCATCTATCCTGATGATCTCCTGACCCCAATCCTGTCTATCTGCTCTCCACACCTTGGCAACAGTTGTTCTTTTCCCATGAATCTGTATTATGTCTCCTGGGGAGAGCTGAAGTCTCAGCAGTGTTGTAGGGTCAAGCCTTGCTATTCCTCTGCCCGTATCTGCTGGATATGCCTTTGCCACCTTGAGATACAACTCACTCATCGACATTTACCTCACTATTTATTCTTACTTATCCTTATATAGTATTTTGCCTCTATGTGGCTTTTGGTGTGAGTCTTGAAAGACAATACTTTCACAGAAGATATTACAAACTACATAGAGAATCTGAAAAAAGAGAGAAATGCAGTGATACTTGCACATAACTATCAAAGAGGTGAAGTTCAGGACATAGCAGATTTCACAGGAGATTCTCTTGAACTTGCGAGGTGGGCAGTTGATGTGGATGCGGATATTCTTGTAGTGTGTGGAGTGGACTTCATGGCAGAGAGTGCCGCAATTCTAAATCCAGACAAAATTATCCTCCACCCGGAAAAAGAGGCAAAATGTCCGATGGCTATGATGGTATCTCCTTCCAAACTCGAGAAAATGAAGGAGGATTATCCAAATGCATCAGTTGTCTCCTATGTGAACACGTCCGCCGAGGTGAAGGCTCTCTCGGATATCTGCTGTACATCCGCCAATTCTGTCAAAGTCGTGAACTCCCTTGAAGAGGGCGAGGTGATATTTGTGCCAGACAAGAATCTTGCCCACTGGACTTCACACCACACAACCAAGAAAATAATCCCGTGGGATGGGTACTGCCCCACTCATCACTTCCTCACACTGAAAGACGTCATCAACACCAAGAATGAACATCCTGATGCAGAATTACTGGTGCATCCTGAATGTAGACCTGAAGTGTGTGAGATTGCGGATGTTGTTACATCCACAAGTGGCATGTTAAGATACGTAAAGAAAAGTGAGAAAAAAGAGTTCATAATAGGGACTGAAATAGGGCTTATACATAAAATGATGGTCGAAAATCCCAATAAGAGATTTTATCCAGCTTCTGAGTACTTGGTATGCCCAAGCATGAAGATTCCCCTTGAGAGTATTGCTAAATCTCTTGAAGAGGTTGAACCGATTGTTGAGGTCGAAGAGGATGTTAGAAAGAAAGCTATGAAAGCTCTTGAAAGAATGCTTTCTGTATGGGGGGGCTAACAACGAGAGCATGGCTCGAGTTGTTCAGGATTAAAAACTGTATCATGGCAAGCCTTGCTGTTGCCATTGGTCTCGTGGTAAGTAGGGAGTTGTGGTCAGAGGTTGAAATCCTTGCATTGCTCTCTGTGTTTATGATAACTGGAGCTGGAAATGCACTGAACGATGTGTATGATATCGAGATAGACAGGGTAAACAAACCAGATAGACCTCTGCCATCTGGAAGGTTGGAGAAAAGTGTTGTCATGCGGGCTGTGAGCATCTTATTCATCGTGGGTATCCTGCTATCTCTCGTGGTTTCTTTGGAGATAGATTTCTTTTTTCCATTCGCACTTGCTCTCATCAACTCCGTACTGTTATGGAGTTATGGCGTAGTATTAAAAAGACTGCCTTTGATAGGAAATATCCTCATTTCATATCTCACTGCATCAACCTTCTTGTACGGTGGTAGTCTCACAGGGGAGGTGATGGGAGTTGTTATTGTCCTATTTATTCTATCGTTCTTTGCAACCCTCTCGAGAGAGGTTGTAAAAAGCATAGAAGATGTGGAGGGTGATAAGATTGGGGGGGCAAATACCATTGCAGTTGTTTGGGGTACATCCAAATCGAGTACATTTGCTGTTTTGTGCATATTAATCACAATCGCGCTATCTCCTCTACCCTATCTTGCAGGATTCTTGAAAGAATCATATCTGATGCTCGTGGTGGTGGCAGATGCTGGATTTCTCTATGCATTGACTCAGATACATAAGAATCCGACAACTGCATCCACAATTCTCAAACCATCGATGGGAATCGCTCTTGTTGCGTTCTTATCTGGAGCTATTTTTGGACTTTAAAACTTAGAGTCAAACTTTGTCAACATAAGCGAAAAGGTTTTATTTATTGATGCTCTGAAAGATTGCAGTTTCCGTTCTTGAAGAGGATTTCTATGGAGTAGAATGCAAGATTCAGGGTGGTGGTTCTGGACATGGACTCTACACTCATAGATGCCGAAACCATCAACGAGCTGGCCTATGAGGCAGGTGTTGGCAAAGAGGTTGCAGAGATTACAAGGATGGCAATGGAAGGGAAGATAGACTACAGAGAGGCTCTAAAAAGAAGGGTGAAGATGCTCGAAGGACTCTCTCTCAACAGAGCGAAGAAAGCTGTGGAAAGGATGCCGTACATGGATGGAGCGCATGAGCTGGTCTCATACCTCAAAAGTAAGAATCTGATGGTTGTGATGGTTTCGTGTGGCTTTTCGATTGCCACGGATTAGGTTGCCAAGAGTCTTGGCATTGAGCATGTGATATCCAACGAACTTGTGGTAAAGGATGGAGTACTCACAGGGGAAGTGAGGGGGCCTCTGACATATGGAGAAGCAAAACTCCATGCACTCAAAAGTTTTCTTGAGGAAAAAGGAATCAAACTCGATGAATGCATAATGGTGGGAGATGGTGCAAACGATATCTGTCTTTTCAGAAACGGAGGATTTGCAATCGCATTCAATGCAAAGCCAATTCTAAAGAAGTATGCAGATGAAACAGTAGAAGGAAAAGACCTAAGGAAGGTAATAAAAATCATTGATATGCTGATGCGGGAGGATGAGAGGTGTTACAGGAGCTGAAAGACAGAAAAGAGGAACTGCAAAAGGAATTGGAGAGGTTAAGAGAGAAAAGAGCAGAGCTCAACGCCAAAGCGAGCGAATGGGCTAACAAAAGAAACGAGCTCAACACAAAGGTAAAGGAGCTGGTTGAAAAGGCACAGCAACTGAAGGCAGAAAGAGATAAACACAACGTACTAGTTGGCGAATATAAGAGAAAAAGAGACAAATTTAAGGATGAAGTGAAGAAACTAAAGATAAATCTCGAAAAAAAGTGGAGAGAAAAAGGCATTGAAGGAAGATCATTGGAAGAACTTAAAAAGGAGTTAGAAATGCTTGAGTTCAAACAGCAAACCGAAGTTCTTTCAATAAGTAAAGAAAGGGAACTCATAGAAAAAATAGAGAGTCTGAGAAAGGAATATATCAAGCGTAAAAAGGAGCTTGAAGGCGACCCTGAGATCTCGAAAATCCTATCTGAGATCGAAAATCTGGAAAAGGAGGTAAACAAATACCACCGTATGTTTCTTGGAGAGATTGAGACCGCACAGAAATACCATGACCAAATGGTTTTGCTCTTCCGCGAGGCTGACAGAGTCAGGAAAGAGGCGGACCATGCTCATGCTCAATTCGTGAAATATCAGGACGAGGCGGATGCCATCCACAAAAAATGCCTGAGGCTTGCAAAGGAAATAAAAGAATTTGACATACTCATAGAAAAATTGGATAGGAAGAAGAAGACTGTGAAGAAGTCTCCACTTCTCAAAGAGGCAGAGGAAATATACAAACGCTTCATAGCTGGAGAAAAGCTTGATACCGAGAAACTTTTGATACTTCAAAAATCTGGACTTCTCGGGAAAGACTGAGAATCAAAATGAGACTTCAATACATCATGGGTTTTCAACCACAAAACACTTTCTTTCAAAGCATCAAAAGAATTAACCTCAATCACGCCCCTCACATTCCTATCTAACATCATCGAAAAGACATCTTCAAGTTTCAGATTTCCTCTTCCAAGGGCATCATGAGAATCTCTCTGACCATCGTTATCATGAATGTGCAGATGAATTATCCTCGGGTCTTTCAGAAAATTCTCAAGTTCGTGCATCAAATGGGCATGTCCAACATCAAGGGCAAGCCCTGCATTCCCAATCACCCACCCATCCATAGGAGAGCGAAGAAGTGAATTCCCCCAGTCAGTCATATTCTCGACTGCTATTCTAACTCCAAAGTCCTCTGAAAATCTGGACAATTCCCTCACAGAATTGGCACATGCCATATATGCCCTCTCCTTCTCGATATGCCATCCGTAGTGTCCCGGATGAATCACCAATAAATCTGAATCTATCCTGTTCGCTACTTCAACAACCCCCTTCAGCACCTCAACAGATGCTTTGCGTATTGGCTCTCTCACACTTGCAATGTTCAAATCAATCGGAGCATGCACCACATACTCCATACCAAAACTGAAACATGGTTCACAGTCATTTAGAAGGTCATGCATGCCATCTGAAAGAATTTCAACGAAAGAAAAACCAATATTCTCAAGTTTCCCCAGAGCGGCCTCGAGAGGCTCGAGAATGCAGCAATAAGTCGATGCACCGAGTTTATTAGCAAACATTAAATACAAAAGTAAAGTTTAATTTAATTAAAGGTTTGGATGGTTGTATGGGTAGCTCAAGATGTACACTTTAGAGATCGCTCTCTCACTTCGAACCTTGGGAATGGAAGACGTGTGAGCTGGAACTAGGGGGCGTGATATGAAGCTGATGTGGGTGGTTGTAGTTGTTCTGGTAATGGCCTCTGCGGGAGCAACAGAAGACGTGCTGTCCCAAGCAGATGAGCTCTACAAACAAGGAAAGTACGAAGAGGCTCTCTCGCTGTATAAAAACATACTATCAACAAATCCAAATGATGTTTATGCATTGTATGCAAAAGGTAATTGTTTGTACAAAATGGGAGATTTTTTTGGGGCTATTGAGAGCTACCAGAAAGCACTGGAACTCGACCCCCAGAATTATGTGATAATGAACAACCTTGGAAATGCATACTACGCCATAAATGAATATGAAGAGGCTGTGTATTATTATGAGAAGGCGGTTGAAATAAAAGAAGATGAAAAAATACTTGAAAATCTTATAAAAGCCCAAAATGCAATGGGAGACACCGAAGGGGCATATAAAACTCTGGAGCTACTAAATGCAATAAGATTGCCACGCTACTTAGAAGAGGCGAAGTCTGCAATGGAGGGGGGAGATTATGAAGAGGCTGTGTATTATTATGAGAAGGCGGTTGAAATAAAAGAAGACCCCATGGTCTGGTATGAACTTTCCCTTGCACAGTATCTAACGGGGGATGTTGACGGTGCTGAAGAGAGTATTAAAAACGCTGTTTCTAGTTTAGACCCCATAGGCAACCCCCCAGAAATCCACATACCTGAAGTTGTGAAGACAGGAAAATTAACAACCATAAGCATACATGGGGATGGTTCCTATGTCTCACTTGAAATCGAGCCATCTGAAACGGTGTGGGTGAATGGTACCAAATACTACGCACCTGTAATCACACCCTCTAATTCAGAAATAAATGTTATTTTTGGAAAGTCTGGTGTGTATGTTGTATCCGTGGGAGTGGGAACAAAAAAGAGCTGGGATGCCGTGGATGTCGTTGATGCGACGGAGTTTAAAATGCTGTCGTATCAAAAAAGCATTTCTGTGTCATTGTGGATTCTCTCAGTCCTTGTTCTGGGTATGGGAGTGGGTATCATCTTACTTCTCAGGGGGCGGTACAGATGATGCCCAGACTCATGGTCATACTTGTGCTGACAACTGCACTGATGGGGTGTATGCTTTCGATTGCACTTGCATATCCCTACACGACAGATGACCCCATTATAAAAAATGCACTTGATTACTTCAACTCCACTCAGGAGGACGATGGTCGTATTGGTGGATACATGACATCTGAATGGGCTCTGATGGCGATTGTTGCCGCGGGAGAGGACCCCACAAAGTATGGCTCTCTTATAGATTACATCAAAAACAACCAGCAACAGATAGACACTGACAAGGCAACTGACATCGAAAGACACATCCTCACAATCGTATGCATGGGTGAAGACCCAACAAACTTCACCGGCACGGACTATGTTGCAATGCTGGGTAATCAATTCAAACAGGGGCAGATAGGAGACCCCACTCTATTGAACGATGATTTCTGGGGCATTATTGCCCTTGTGGCTGCTGGTGTTGACCCTTCCTCATCCACCATCATCTCCCAGTCAGTTGAATTCATAAAAGATAACCAGAACCCAGATGGTGGATGGAGCTTGTATGTCGGTGGTGATAGTGATACCGATGACACGGCAGCAGCAATCATGGCTCTGATCGCAGCGGGAGTTGACCCCTCTTCTGACGAAATAGAAAAGGGTTTTGATTACATAAAAAGCTGTCAGGATTCAACAGGTGGTTTTTATTCTGATCCTTCGTTTGGAACACAGCCAAGTACAGAATCGACTGCTTGGGTGATTTCAGCCATTCTCGCCGCTGGCGAAGACCCGACATCAACAGAGTGGACAAACTCGGGAAACAATCCAGTGGATTTTCTGTTGGGGATGCAGGATAACGATGGTGCCTTTTTCCATCTGCCGCCAAATGTCCGTTCGACACCTGTAATGTCAACCTCGTATGCGGTGATTGCACTGTGTGGGAAGTGGTATCCAGTTGTCAGAAGCACAACAACAATATCCGAGCCTTCTTATACGGTAAGTGAGCCAGAAACAACCATATGGGCAGATAAAGTAAAAGTAAGAGTCGGAGAAAGCATAAATGTTTCTGTATATTATAACGATGTGGAAGAAAGAAGATGGAGACCTCTACCTGGAGCCGAAGTTATGGTTGGTGGAGAAACATACATAACGAACTCTGAAGGACAAGTGACAATTATATTCACGACTCCTGGCATATACGAACTCATAGCAACAAAAGCCCATTATAAGACTAGTGAGAAATTCGTAGTTGAAGTACTGCCTCGACAAACTGAAGAAGAAATAAAAATTGAAAAAACGATTGGTAGTGAGACTCCAGAGCTTATTGAGATAAATAGAACAAAAATGTCATCCCTCAACTCAACCTCACCATTGAGTCCAACCATATCCACCCAAGAGTCCAGTTCAAATACAAAATCTACGAACTCTAATGGAGAAAAGAGTCCATTACCATTTCAATTAACTCTCATCGCCATTGCCATTGTTGTTATGCTGAGGTGGTTTAAATGATTGGAATGAAAACAATCGCATTTCTGTTCATCGTGCTGTGTATATGTGGATGCGTTGAGGAAAAGCCACTACTGGAAGAAAAACATCAAGTTAATCAGACAAACCAGCTAAATCAAACTAATCAAACTTCCTCTGGACAAAAATCTGAGCTCATAGAACAGGTTGAAGAACATAAACGGGAGGTACCAACAGCGAGGATTGCAGCAACTCTAAACTTCGGGGATGTTGTGTTATTTGACAAAGAGATTGAAATAGAAAATGGCAAAACTTCAGCAATGGAGGCTCTGAGAAGAGTTGCATCTATCCAGACAGCCTATGGAGGTGGTTTTGTAGAGGCAATAAATGGACATGCCTCTCTTTTCAAAATGGGAAAGAAAGTTGACTGGTTCTACACAATAAATGGCTTTATTGCAGATGTTGGGGCAACTCAATACATACTACATCCTGGGGACTTTGAAATATGGGACTACCATAAATGGGAATCATACGGAAAGGTAGCCATTATAGGTGCATATCCAGAGCCATTTGTGCATGGATACAACGGTGTAGTCAGAAACACAATCATAGTTTATCAAGATGGGCTTAGAGAAGAGGCAGAAAAATTAAAAGATAGTCTCGAAGATGCAGGAGCTAGAGTAGAGTTAAAACGATGGGAAG
>QMVI01000040.1 GCA_003661015.1 Methanosarcinales archaeon
ATAAAGGTGGGCATTGTAAAACTGAGGGTCTTCAGACCATTCCCAAAGAAGGAGTTGGCAGATACGTTGAAGAATGCAAAGGTGGTGGCTGTCATAGAAAAGGATGTGTGCGTTGGTAAATATGAAGGTGCCTTGACAACCGAGTTAAAGGCTGTTCTGTATTCTTGTGATATGAGGATACCAGTACTTGGGAGGATTGCTGGATTGGGAGGCAGGGACATAACACTTTCGCACATAATGTCTGTTATAACCGATTCGGAGAAGGTGCTTGAAGGGAAAGATGTCGATGAGAATGCTTATCTGGGGTTGAGGGAGGAGGCTCTCTAATGGCAAAGAAACCGTTGATATCCAAGCTTGCCCCCGGACACAGAGGGTGTGGGGGATGTGGAGCGGCAATTGCTGTTAAACTGATTCTTGAAGGTGCGGGGGATGATATTATTGTGTGCAGTCCAACCGGGTGCGTTGAAGTCTTCACAACACCCTACCCAGAGAGTGCTTGGGAAGTTCCTTGGATTCATTCGTTGTTTGAGAATCCCGCATCTGTTGCTGCCGGGATTGAGAGAGCTCTTAGAGCTCTTGGCAATGACCACACCAAAGTTCTTGTGATAGCTGGCGATGGCTCAACTTTCGATATTGGCTTTGGAGCGATATCAGGTGTTTGGGACAGAAAGCATGATGTTGCGTATGTGTGCTATGACAATGAGGCATATATGAACACAGGTATCCAGATGAGTGGGGCAACACCGTATGGTGCATACACCACAACAACACCCCCGGGTAGATATTCACTCGGTAAGCAACTCTATAAAAAGAACATGCCAGAGATAGCAGTTGCACACGGCTGTCCCTATGTTGCAACTGCATCAATTGCCTATCCACGTGATGTGATAAGAAAGGTCAAGAAGGCTGTTGAGGTCGAAGGCCCCACATATGTTCAGATTCACTCCACCTGTTGTACAGGCTGGCACTTTTCGAGTGAGTTGGCGGTTGAAGTCGCAAGGCTGGCAGTGGAGACAGGGTTATATCCGCTCATCGAGTTTGAAAATGGAGTTCTCACAAAAGTCCATAAAATCAAGGAGAGAAAGCCAGTTGAGGAGTATCTAAAAGTTCAAGGAAGATTTAAGCATCTTTTTGTAAGGGAGGAAGGAAAAGAGGTAGTTTCTGAACTACAAAAGATGGCAGACCTCAACGTTAAGAAATACGGACTTGAGTGAAAGAGATGAAAAACGATTAGGTCGTGGCTATACCCATAAAGAATCTTCCAATGTTCAGTAGAGGGGATGATGTTGGAGAGATGCTTTCGAATCATTTCGAGTTTGAGGATGGTGATATCGTACTGATTGCATCGACCATAGTTTCAAAGAGTGAGGGGAGAGTTGTTAGACTTTCAGATGTACATCCCTCCCTCAGAGCAAAAGAAATAGCAAGTCAAATCGATAAGAGACCTGAGTTTGTGCAGATAGTTCTTGACGAGAGTGATGAAATACTTCTGGAAAAGCCGTTTTTACTTGTTTGCAGGAAAGGACACATATGCGTGAATGCGGGTGTTGATGAGAGCAATGTTGAGGAGGGATATGCATTGCTTCTGCCATCCGACCCAGACAAGAGTGCAGAGCAGATAAGGGACAGAATAGTGGAGCTAACTCACAAGGAGGTGGGGGTTGTGATAACAGACACCTGTGGGCGCCCTTTCAGAATAGGGCAGTGTGGAGTAGCAATCGGTTGCTCTGGTGTATCTTCGGTTGTTGATTGGCGTGGCAGACGTGACTGTTATGGAAAGGAACTTCGAGTTACAAGGGAAGCAGTTGCCGACGAGCTTGCTGGTTTTGCCAATATTCTCATGGGAGAGGGGAACTGGAGGATACCTGCAGTTGTTGTCCGTGGTCTCCCTCATCTGGTGGGAGATGGCAAGGCGGTTGATATTTTCAGACCCAAAGGAGAAGACATCATCAGGGACGTTTTGCACAGACAACCATAATTTTGTCATTTGAAATTAAGATGTTGAAGTCTCTCAAAAGCTCGTTTAACTCATCGTGTGTGAAGTAGTGGTGAGGTATTCCACCCCTTACAAATGTATTTCTCTCAATACAAGTTCCCTTACCAAATCTTGGACCTCCAACCCTACTAACACTGACCACAAATGTTCCATATGGCTTTAGAATCCGGTAAACCTCATCTACTACCCTCTTTCTCTCGTTTTCCAGAAAGTGCTGTAGAACTCCCATGCATAATACACATTCAAACGTCTCGTCTTTGAAGGGCATATTCATCCCATCTCCCAAGACGAATTCTGCGTTGATTCCATATGTCTTCGCTCTTGCCCTCGCCCTCGTAATTGCATTTCTTGATATATCAACACCCACTATGTTGTTGAGCTGGATGAGAAATCTTCCTTCACCACACCCCAAGTCAAGCACCCTACCCTTTACATAGGGTCGAATGGTCTCGATGATTTCGGTAGAGTTTGCCCAGCCCCAGAGAGGTCTTTTGTAAAGCTCCTCCCAGTTTTTGATGATGCCCTTTATTCTATCCTTCTTTTTAGACCTCTCAAACATCCTTCCTTCATTTTTCTGAGAACTTCTTCAATCTCTTTATATTTTCTCTCTCCAACCAATTTCACAATTGCTGAGCCAACTATCACTCCATCTGCACCCATACTGATTGCTTCTTCGCATTGTGATGGAGAGGATATTCCAAATCCAACTGCCTTTGGCACTTCGTACTGTTTCAGTCTCTCCAAGAGCTTTTTGAGAGGGGATATGGATGTAGTCCCTCCGGTCACACCAAGTCTCGAAACAATGTAAAGAAAGCCTGTTGACACTTCAACCGCTTTCTCAATTCTTTCAGGTGTTGTGATCGGGGTTACAAATCCAGTATATTCAACCGAAAACTTTCTACATGCTCTCAAAATATCTCCAGCCTCTTCTGGAGGAAGGTCCGGGATTATTATCCCACTTATACCCGCAGTTGAACAGTCCCTGACAAATCTTTCAATTCCTCTCTTGAACACAAGGTTGTAGTATGTCATTACTGCAAGTGGTACCTTCACATTGAGCTCTGAAACTAAATCAAAGAACAAATCTGGATTCATACCCGCATTTAAGGCTCTCTCTGAGGCTCTCTGAATTACCTTACCATCTGCAATCGGATCTGAGAATGGAAGTCCAAGCTCGATGATGTCAGCACCACTCTTTTCAATGATTTCAACCACTTTCTTGCTCTCCTCTATCGAAGGGTCTCCCATACACGTATATGCTACCAAGCTACCATCAGAGAATCCATTTCTGATCAGAAGGATACCCCCTCCAAACGTGCAACACTTTCTACGTCCTTGTCCCCTCTTCCAGAGAGATTCACCACCACCAGTTCTCCAATCTCATCAGCGTTCTTTAGTACGTATGCAATTGCATGTGCGGATTCGAGTGCAGGGATTATCCCCTCTTTCTTACTCAGTGTATAGAATGCCGAAATCGCATCATCATCACAGACCATCTCTGCCCTCACCCTTCCGTCTTCACACAGTTGTGCAAGCTCAGGTCCCACTCCAGAGTAATCAAGCCCAGGAGCTATTGAATGGGTTTCAAGGATTTGACCATATTCGTTTTGCAGTATCTTTGTCATTGCGCCATGCAACACTCCATTCTCTCCGACACACAGAGATGCAGAATGAGAAGCTTGTTTTTCATCTTTTTTTATTCCCTTTCCACCCGCCTCTATTGCATATAACTCAACTTCCTCCTTTATGAACGGATAGAATATTCCCATCGCATTGCTTCCTCCGCCAGCACACGCGACTATGGAGTCTGGAAGCCTTCCTTCTCTTTTGAGGATTTGTTCCTTTGTTTCTTTTCCTATCACACTCTGAAAATCTCTGACAATCATGGGGAAGGGATGCGGTCCAACAACCGAGCCTATCAGGTAGTGGGTGTTCTCGACAGAAGCTGACCAGTCTCTCAGAGCCTCGTTTGTTGCATCTTTTAGGGTCATCGAGCCGGAGTGGACTGGTATTACATTTGCACCGAGCAAGTGCATCCTGTACACATTTATCTTCTGTCTTTCAACATCCTTTGCACCCATGTAGATATCCACATCAAGACCAAGCACCGCCCCCGCCATTGCAGTTGCACATCCGTGCTGTCCAGCACCAGTCTCTGCAATCAGTCTCGTTTTTCCCATATGTTTTGCAAGGAGAGCCTGCCCAAGGGTGTTGTTTAACTTGTGGGCTCCACCATGCACGAGGTCTTCTCTCTTCAAATACAGTTTTATCCCCAGCTCCTTACTGAGTCTTCTGCACAGATAAAGTGGGGTGGGTCTTCCAGCGAACTCTTGGAGATACATCTCAAGCTCTTTTTTAAAATTTGAATCTCTGTTGAGTTTTCTGTACTCTCTCTCGAGCTGTTCAAGAGCTGGCATCAACGTCTCTGGAACAAACATCCCTCCATATTTCCCGTACCATCCTCTTTTCACTTGTTCACCTCCATCGCATGGGCAAGTACATGTGTTTTCTCGTATATACTGCTGGATTTCATGATTGCATTTCCTACGAGAACACCATCTGCCCCAGCTTCAACCACTCTTCTAACATCATCCACATTCTGAATACCACTTTCTGATATCACGAATACGTTGTTGTCTCCCTCCTTTATTGAAGGGATTAGTTCTACACTGGTATTCACATCTACTTCAAACGTTCTAAGGTCTCGGTTGTTAACTCCGATAACTCTGGCACCTGCATCAATAGCCATCTCCGCTTCTTCGATGTCTCTCACTTCAACAAGTGGTTCAAGCGACAATTTCTTGCACTCTTTTATCATATCTTCGAGTTCATTGCCCAAGATTGATGTTATGAGCAAAACTCCGTCTTGGTAACACTCAGTCAGTTGTAGAGATGATATGATGAAATCTTTTCTTAGTATGGGAAGTCTTACGTTTCTCCTTACAAGTTTCAGATTTCCAATCGAACCCTTGAAGAAATATGGCTCTGTTATTACAGATATTGCCGATGCACCACCCCTTTCCATGTCTTTTGCAATTTTTACTGCATCTTGGGAGGTTATGAGCCTGTTTGTGGTTGTAGGAGAGGCTGGCTTTATTTCAGCTATGAGTGCATAACCATATTTTTTCTTACCTTTTTTAAGAGAGTTGAGAAACCCTCTGTGCGATGGACGATAGGGCAATTCCCCTCCCAGAATTCTCTCTGTCTTCAGTATCCTAACCCTTTTTTCAGTTGTCTTTATTATTTCTTCCATTTTCACACATCCTCACAAAATTCTCTATGATTTTCAGTCCTTCTGGCGTCAGAACACTTTCCGGATGAAACTGCACACCTTCAATCGGGAGTTTCCGAGACCTTATCCCCATTACTATGGAGTTTGAGTGTGCTGAGACCTCAAAGGTTTCTGGAACTTTTAGAATTGCAAGTGAGTGGTACCTCCCCGCCTCGAAAGGGTTCCTCACATTTCTGAAAATAGTTTTTCCATCATGGTACACAAAGGAACTCTTTCCATGGATTGGTCCCTCTGGTGAATGAGAGACAATCCCACCGAACGCCACTGCGATTGTTTGTGCACCAAGGCACACACCCAGCAAGGGTATACAGAGCTTTACACACAAACGGATAACATCGATGGAGTTGCCGATGTCTTCTGGATTATTCGGAGTTCCTGGGCCGGGCGATATTATAATGCCGGATGGATAAATTTCCTCAATTTCCTCAACTTCGATTGTGTTTGAAACAACCTCAGTTTCTTCCTCGAATCTCGAGACATAATCCACGAGATTCCACACAAATGAGTCCTTGTTGTTTATGAAAATGATCATATAACGACCTCCAATGCTCTCAACATGGCTTTCATCTTCTGCTCAGTCTCTTCGTATTCTTTTTCAGGGTCAGAATCTGCAACTATTCCAGCTCCAGCTTGTATTTCTATGGTGCCCCTGTTGTGGACGAGTGTTCTGATTGTGATTGCAAAATCAGCACTTCCATTTACGCTGACATATCCTACCCCCCCTCCATAAATTCCCCTTGAGTCTGGCTCAAGCTCGTGTATTATTTCCATCGCCCTTATCTTTGGTGCTCCCGAGAGAGTCCCAGCTGGGAAAACGGCTCGCATAGCATCGAAGATATCACATCCCTCTCTCAGCTTCCCCTTTACAGTACTTTCAAGATGTTGTACATGCGAATACTTCACAATCTTCATCAAGTTCTCAACAACAACGCTCCCCCCCTCACAAACCATCCTCACATCATTCCTTCCGAGGTCAACCAGCATGATGTGTTCTGCTCTTTCCTTTTGGTCTCTCAACAGTTCGGATGCAAGCTTTTCATCCTCGCTTCCGCCCATTCTTGGACACGTGCCTGCAATTGGATTCACCGTTAGCTCCCTTCCATACACACTCATGAGAGTCTCCGGGCTTGCTCCAACAATCGCCAAATCATCGAATCTGAGTAGATACATGTATGGACTCGGATTTATGGAACGTAGCATACTGTACGTTTCAATTGGGTCTATATCTGCCTTTACGGTGTATCTTCGTGATAAGACAACCTGAAATATGTCTCCATCGAAAATATGTTTTTTTGCCTTTTTTACACTCTCAATAAACTCATTTTTAGAAAGATTATCATAAAAAACAACTTTTTGATTTTGAGTTTTTGTTTTCTTCACTCTCTCTATTTTTCTGCTTAGTGCATTTTCAATCTCTTTTACACTTCTTTCAACATCCTCGTATATGTGGGAGGGGTTGTTTTCCATGATTCTGTTCATGACTGCGTAGACACAATCGTTTCGATGGTCAAACAGCAAATTATCCATAGAGAGCATGAATATCGCATCAGGATGCCTTTCGTCCTTCCTTTCTCTTTCAATCCAGCACCCATACACCACATCGTACCCAACACATCCAACAAGCCCACCCACAAAACTCTGCCTGTCGAATTTCAGATTTGTGATGACTGGCATATACTCTGGAAGGTGCAAACTTCTCAACCCATCGAATGCATTTTTCACAACGAATTTTCCATCCTCCTCCTCAAATTTTTCTGATATCTTCTGTTTCAGAAACTTCATTTCAGTTTTCACGCACATCATGCCATTACGGATTTCTGCAATAGCTACTGGATTTGAACCTACAAAAGAAAACAAATCTTTTTTTACATTTTTTTCGACAGATTCCAGTATATAGCTGAATTTCTGTCCATCTGATATTAGTTTGTAAGCTTTAAGTGGTGTGATGTCTGTCTGGAGTGGTTTTACGAATTGAACGAGAACCTGATCAAATTTTTCAGATATTTCATGAAGTTCTTCCATTGTTGGTATAATACTCAACCTTTCTCACCTCTGAAACGAATTTTTTTACGAGTCCCGGGTCTTTTATTCCTTTTCTTATCTCAACACCACTCGAGACATCTACACCATACGGTCTGACAATGCGTATGGCAGTTGCAACATTATCAGGATTAAGTCCTCCCGCTAGGATAACTGGCGAGGATGAGACCCGCCTCAGCATTCTGCTAATCGTCCAGTCATGTGTTCTTCCAGTTCCACCTTTCCCGGTGTCAATAACGATGCCATCACATACTTGCGATACTTTTTCAACCTCCTTTACAAGAGAATTTGCCCTCCCTTCTACCGAAACCGCTTTGAGGATTTTACACCTCACAATATCCTTCACCTTCCTGACATCCTCGGCAGGGATGTTGGAGTGTATCTGAATTGCATTTGTTCCGAGTGTTGACAATTCAACTATCTCATCAATGTCGGTTGTTGTACTCACAACAACAGAACTGACAAATGGAGGGACAGATTTGAGGAGATGAGAACATCTTTTTTTGGTTATTGATCTCTCACTTTCTGACTCTACAACAAATCCAAGAGCATCCACACCTGCTCCTGCCACCATCTTCACATCTTTTTTCGTTGTGATGCCACACACCTTCACTCTCATTCACATCTCCCTGCCGAACTCTCTCATCTCATTGAGTTTTTGAAGTGCAAGACCATCAGAGATGATGTTAGAAGCAACTTCAACCCCTTCGCAGAAATCAGATACATCGGAGGAGAGATAGAGGGTTGCAGATGCGTTCATCAGTATGACATCTCTTTTGGCACCTCCATCTCCAGAAAACACACTCAGAATGGAGTTTGCATTCCTCTCGACATCTCCGCCAACAATATCTGAAAGAGAACTTCTTTTCAGACCGAAGTCTTCGGGACTCAGTGTGTATTTTTCGATTCTACCATTTCTGACCTCACATACGCTGGTCTCTGAAAAGTTTGAAATCTCGTCCATTCCACC
>QMVI01000041.1 GCA_003661015.1 Methanosarcinales archaeon
GAGATTGCCGCACATCAGCCAAACATAAAACAGAAAAAGATTGCTGAAAAGATAGGTGTTACACCACAAGCAGTATCAGAATACATAAAAGAACTCATAGAAGAGGGGCTCGTTCATAGCGATGGCAGAGTTAGTTATACTGTTACAAGTCGTGGAATAGAGTGGATACAGGAAACCGCATTCGAACTCAAAAGATATGCTGAATATGTTGTTGAAGATGTAATAAGTCATGTTGCAGTTTGGACTGCAATAGCAGACAAGGATGTTGATGGAGAAGAGAAAGTGTCTGTATACATGAGAGATGGTCTCCTGTGGGCTGGTGAATACGACCCAAATTTACCTGCATCTGGGATTACCATCTTTCCAGCAAGCAAAGGTGAGGATGTGGGCATCAAAGATTTGAAAGGTATGATAGAACTCACCATAAAACCTGTGAAGATTGGTAGAGTGCCAAGAGTTGAGCACGGTGGCTCACGAAGAGTCGATATCGAAAAGGTCAGAAAGATAATAGAGGAATGTGATTATACGTGTGCGATTGGAGTGGAGTCTCTTATTGCGCTTAGAAAAGCAGGTGTTGAAGCTGATGTAATGTTTGGTGCAAGTGGGAGTGTTGTTGAAGCTGCACAGCATGGTCTGTCGGTATTTGTGTTGTGCCTGAACGACGAAGTACCACATCTACTGAGGAGGCTTGAGAACGAAGGTACAAGATACGAGACTGTGGAAATTTTGAAAGAGAAAGAGTAAGTATATATCTATGGTGTTGATATGATTATACTCATGAACGGAAAAGCGGGGGATCGTCTTTTACGTACAACGTGAGCTTGTTGGAAGAAAGGTAAGTGTTTTTGACACAACATTGAGAGATGGTGAACAGACTCCGGGAGTCTCTTTGACTATTGGAGAGAAGTTCATGATCGCTAACCAACTTGAAAAGCTTGGAGTCGATGTAATAGAAGCAGGCTTCCCGATAGCTTCCAAGGGAGAGAGACAAGCTGTCAAGAAGATTGCGAATGCGGGGTTTAATTCGAAGATATGCGGACTTGCAAGAGTAGTGAAGGAAGACATAGATGCGTGCATAGATGCAGAAGTGGATATGGTGCATGTTTTCGTCTCCACCTCGGACATACAACGAGAACACACAATAAAGAAGTCAAGGGAAGAGGTCATTGAAATTGCAGTAGATGCAGTCGAATATGTGAAAGAATATGGTGTTGAATGTATGTTCTCTGCAATGGATGCAACACGCACAGACATCGACTATCTCATTCACGTATACAAATCTGTTGAGTCTGCAGGAGCAGACATAATAAACGTTCCAGATACGGTCGGAGTGATGGTACCTTCGAGGATGTACAAACTTATACAGGAGATAGTCAAAAATGTCAACGTACCCGTGGATGTACACTGTCACAACGACTTTGGCCTTGCAGTTGCTAACACACTCGCAGCATTTGAAGCTGGAGCCTCTGAAGTTCAGGTGACCATAAACGGGCTCGGTGAAAGAGGCGGAAATGCAGACCTGTCAGAAACTGTAATGTCACTACATTGTCTTTACGGTGCTCGAACCAATATAAACACACGACTCATTGTAGAGAGTGCCAAACTCGTTTCAAGACTAACAGGTATACCGATAATACCCACAAAACCAGTTGTTGGAGAGAATGCGTTTGCACATGAGTCTGGCATACATACTCAGGGTGTACTGATACGTTCGGACACATTCGAACCAGGTGTAATGACGCCAGAAATAGTGGGACACAAACGCAGAATAGTGATAGGAAAACATGCTGGAAGGCATGCTGTAAGAGAGACACTAAAAAAGGCTGGGTATTATCCAGACGATGAGCAACTGACTGCCATAATGGAAAGAATAAAAGAATTGGGTGATAAGGGCAAGAGAGTTACAGATACAGACCTTTTTGCAATAGCAGAAGATGTTCTCGGAAGAGGAAGAGAAAAGGAACACCCGATAGAACTTGACGAAGTTACCGTGATGACAGGCAATAAAATAACTCCAACGGCAGTCGTCAAGGCAAACATAAGAGGGAAAAAGAAAACAAGAGCCGAAACTGGTGTTGGACCAGTTGATGCTGCTGTGAATGCTGTAAAAGAGCTTATCGGAGACGAGTATAGAATTGAACTTCATGATTTCAGAATAGAAGCGATTACTGGTGGTTCTGATGCTCTTGCAGACGTTGTTATAGGTGTTGAAGATGAAAAAGGTAGAATTGTGAGTGCAAGAGCTGCAAAAGAAGATATAGTAATGGCATCTGTGGAAGCTTTGATAAACGCCCTGAACAGACTCATGAAATGAATCAGAATCACAGCCTACGCAAGACAAGGTAAGTCATGAGTATTGCAACAACTGATAGCGCCCCTTCTATTGGGAGTGCTGATTTCTTATTTTCTGTTTCACTTTCACTCTCTGCTTTCCCTCCCTCAGCTATTTGAGAGGTATTATTCATATTTGTTTCATTTACATAAGCTTCTGTGAGATTGGCTGTCTCCACGGTGATGTTTGTCTGATTTGTTTCCACTACTATCTCTTCTTTCTTTTGTTCTGACTTTTGTTCTTCTGACCCAAACAAAGTCTCAACACTTTCGAGAGTTACTGTCCTAGTCATACCACCAACTCTCAGCTCAAATGTTCCTGGAGGTATCGGCTTCGTATTATATGAGTAGGTGAAATATCCTGATGAATCTGCTTCCAACGATGTCCATGCTGTGATTGTTAAGTCTGAATACGATGCCCCTTCAACTGCATCGCCCTTTATCCTTACATCGTATGTACCCGGAGGTACATGACTCTGTGAAACGGTTGCTGTTCCACCACTACCCTCCGAACTCTTTGTAAGCCATATCAAGATTTTTACTGATACATCGAGTTTTTCACAGTTGGTGGCAGAGACTGTAAAACGGTTGTTAGAGGTGGGTATATTCACATCATAAAGATAGTACTCGAATTCACCTCTCTCCACCGGCACTCTTAATTTAAATATGACTGTTATGGGTACATCTTCATTCGGGTCAGCATACCCTTCTATCACAACCGTATCTCCTTGGTGGGGATGTGATGGATGGATATCAAATGTATTTACAGAGGCACTTGCAGGGATTGCAAGCATCAGTATGATAAATACAAGATATCTCACCATGGGGACATCATATCTTCCTTAACCAATATATATGATGTGGTTTTTAACACAGATACATGAAAGCTGTTGTGCTTGCTGCAGGAGAGGGGGCAAGGTGCAGACCTCTAACATTCACACGCTCAAAGGTGATGTTGCCCATTGCAAACAAACCCATTCTTGAATATGTTGTTGATGCTCTTTCTTCGTGTGGGATAAACGAAATTGTGATGGTGGTTGGATACAAAAAAGAGCTGATAATGGATTACTTCCGAGATGGTGTTGATTTCGATGTCTCGATAACGTATGAGGAGCAGAAAGCAATTCTTGGAACAGCCCATGCATTGAATGTGGCGAGGCAGAATATTGAAGATGGCGAGTCGTTTTTGGTTATCAATGGAGACACCATCATAAATGCTGAGACAGTGATGGAGTTATTGCAGACAGAAACTCCATCAATTCTTGGTGTTTTGAGTGAATTACCAAGTCAGTATGGGGTCATAATAGAAGAGAATGGTAAATTGAAGAGCATTATTGAAAAACCTAAGGAAGAAATTAGTTATTTGGTAAACAGTGGCATATACTTATTTGATAGCTCTGTTTTTGATTATGTAAACAAACTTCTCATATCGGATCAGACTGAATATTCTTTAACAGATGTTATTCAACTCATGATTGAGGATGATGTCGAAATAGGTGTGATGAAGTCAAATGCTCTCTGGCTCGATGTTGTTTATCCATGGGATGTACTCACAATTACACAACTACTCCTGAAAGAGGTAAAAACCAGTTTGAAGGGAAAAGTCGAAGAGGGTGCAAGGATTATAGGAAATGTCGTGCTGGGAGAAGGTTCAATCGTAAGGAGTGGATGCTATATCGTTGGTCCCACCGTTATAGGAAGAAACTGTGAGATAGGTGCAAATACAACAATACTGCCCTCAACAACAATCGGCGATAACACAACTATCTCTACCAACTCACACATTGAGAATTCTGTGTTGTTTGGTCATTCATTTGTGCAATCTGGTGCATTCATCTCAAACTCAATCATTGCCTCGTCTCTCGTTTCTGGCTCACACCTTTCAACAGAGGTTGCTGATAAACCGAGAGTTGAGGTCGAAGATGACGTCATGAGATGTCCAAAAAAGCTTGGAGCCATAGTAGGAGATGACTGTTCTCTGGGGAGTGGTGTGATACTTACGTCTGGAAGTGTGATTGGGGGTGAATGTGTTGTGAGTTCTGGCAAGATTATAAGAGGATATCTTCCTCTTGGCTCGAAGGTGGTGTGAAGTTGTGTGGGATTGTTGGCTATATTGGACACAAAAATGCAACTGACGTACTGATTAACTCCCTCCTCAGATTAGAATACAGGGGATACGACTCATCTGGTATTGGTGTGATAACTGACCATGAAATCATCGTAAAGAAAACTGACAAAGACATCGCGCATCTTAGAGAGCTTTGTAGAAACCTGAAAGGAAAAGTAGGTGTAGGGCACACACGATGGGCTACACATGGAAAGCCATCTGTCATAAATGCCCATCCCCATGTATCGGATGGTGTTGCTGTTGTTCATAATGGCATTATAGAGAACTATCTTTTCCTCAAACAAACCCTTATGAGCCAAGGCTATCAGTTTATCAGTGATACAGATACAGAAGTAATAGCCCATCTGATTCATCACAATATCCAAAAGGGTTCCAATTTTTTCAATGCTGTTCTTAAAAGCATAAAATCACTTCAAGGTTCATTTGCACTGGCGATTATTTATGAAAATGAACCTGACAAAATCGTGGCTGTCAGGAAGGATAGTCCGCTTGTTATAGGTGTGGGAGAGAAAGAAATGTTCATCTCATCAGACATTCCTGCAATTCTTCCCTATACGAAAAAAGTAATTCAAATGATGAATGATGAAGTTGCAATTGTGAAGTCTGATGATGTTTCGTTTTTTGACATTTCAGGAAATACTATTGTCAAAACACCCACAACAGTGGAATGGGATATAGAAGCTGCTGAAAAGGCAGGATATGAACATTTCATGCTCAGAGAGATTCATGAGCAATCGACTGTTGTTGAGGAGACATACAGGGGAAGATTATATGAGCTTGAAGGTGTGAAGCTCGAGGAGATTGCATTGGATGAAATCATAGATGACATCAAAAAGATCGTCATAATTGGATGTGGCACATCATACCATGCGGGCCTTCTTGGAAAATACATCTTTGAGAGACTCTGCCTTCTCCATACGGATGTGTGGTATGCATCAGAATTCAGATATGCTCCCGTTCTTGTGGATAAAAACACTCTCTCAATCGCAATTACACAATCTGGCGAAACAGCGGACACGAAAGAGGCAATAAAAAACATAAAAGCCCATGGATTTCCAACACTTGCAATCACAAACGTAGTTGGTAGCTCGATCACGCATGAGGTTGACTACGTCTTTTATACACGTGCCGGTCCGGAAGTTGGTGTTGCAGCCACAAAGACCTTCACAGCCCAAGTTATTGCTCTTCTACTCCTCGCAATATACTTTGGAGCAAAAAGGAACACAATCTCACAAAATAAAGTCATAGAGTATGTGAGAGAGATAAAAAGACTGCCATCGCTTATAAGAAAGGTACTTGAGTAGGAGGATAACATAAAGAGGATAGCAAAGAAGATTGCATACCATAATGACGTCTTCTTTATAGGCAGGAATATCAATTACCCGGTTGCCCTTGAAGGAGCATTAAAACTCAAAGAGATATCTTATATCCATGCAGAAGGTTATCCTGCGGGTGAACTGAAGCATGGCCCTCTTGCTCTCATAACACCAGATGTGCCTGTTGTTGCCCTTGTCTCAAGAGACCATGTATATGAGAAGATGCTGTCAAACATCAAGGAAGTGAAAGCAAGGGGGGCTTATGTAATAGCCATAGGGGAGGATGATATGGTGGAGATGTTTGTTGATGAGTTCATGAAGATACCATCAACATCCCCTCTATTTTCACCAATACTGTCCAACATCGTACTTCAACTCCTTGCCTATCACACCGCAAAGATTCTTGATAGGGAGATAGACAAACCAAGAAACCTTGCAAAGAGCGTTACAGTTGAGTGAGGTGATGCGTATGAAATCAAAAGTATCTATAGTTGGTGCAGGTATGGTTGGAAGTACCGTTGCCCAGCGACTTGCCGAGATGGAGATTTGTGATATAGTTATGGTCGATATCGTTGAAGGGATGCCACAGGGCAAAGCTCTTGACCTCTTGGAAGCCTCGCCACTTGTAGGGTATGATGTTGATATTGTGGGAACAAATGAATATGAGATGATAGAGGACTCTGATATCGTTGTTGTATGCGCTGGTGTTCCAAGAAAGCCGGGTATGTCAAGAGAGGATTTAGTCTCAATAAATGCATCAATCATGGAAAGCATATGTAATGATGTGAAAAAGTATGCAAATGATTCGATAGTGATTGTAGTAACAAATCCGCTTGATGCAATGGTGTATGTGGCAAACAAAAACCTCGGTTTTGAGAGGGAGAGAATTATTGGAATGGGAGGACTTCTCGATTCCTCAAGATTCGCTTACTTCGTTGCTTCTGAATTAAAATGTTCTATAAGGGATGTACAAGCTCTTGTGTTAGGGGGGCATGGTACTCACATGTTACCCCTACCCCGTTATACCACGGTCAAAGGGGTATGTATAGAGAAATTATTACCTCCCGCCATCATAAAAACTCTTGTTGAGAGAACAATAAATGCAGGTGCTGAAATTGTCTCGCTTTTAAAGAGCGGTAGTGCATTCTATGCACCATCTGCAGCAGTTGCATAGATGATTAACTCGATTATCATGGACAGAAGACTGCTCATCCCGTCTTCTATTTTACTCAAAGGAGAGTACGGAATTGATGACTCTTGTACCGGCGTTCCAGTTATTCTTGGAAAGAATGGTGTGGAAGAGGTCATCAAACTTGAACTCAACGAAGATGAGATGGAAATTATGAAGATGGCTGCAGAGGATGTTATTTCACTCGTCTCTTGAACTCCAGCACCCTCCTCGATAAATCGTCAAAATCAAAGTCTTGAATGACACACTCTATCTTCTCAATCCATGCCTTGGGTATGGAGGAGATTCCATCCCTCGCTCCTATGATTGCCCCAACCATTGACGCTATTGTATCTGAGTCTCCGCCCTATATCTACGATACACACTCCTCAAAACTGAGATGTTTGGCAAGCATGAAGAAGACACATGGAACCGCCTCTCTTGTCTCTATTCCTCCTCCAAAAAATCTGATGGCATCAATGTATTCATACTCTGCAGACATCTCTACCGCTCTCTCAATGAGATATGAGAGTAATGTTCCTGAGTGCTCGCTCCCACATCCTCTCTTTTCTATCTCACGTGCACCATCTATTCCTTCTGCTATGGGGTCTCTTCCAGCAAGACAAGCCCATACCGCACATGCAACTGCACACGCACCCGCAATTGCAATGTTGGTTCCGTGAGTCACAAGAGCCACTCTGATCGATGTTTCTATCACATCCTCTTTATCATCAAAAAGAAGACCAATGGGTGGGGACCTCATGGCTGCTCCATCTGTTGTTCCACTGGTTGGTATAAAGTCCGGATTGCACTCATATTCCTCAAGAACTCTTTTGGTCGTTGGACCAATCCTCTCCACCCGTGCCTCTCTCATCCTCCTCGCAATATCTTTTCTATCGACTCTGTTTAGTTCGAGTATGCTCACAAGCGTGAGTAAAGCGAAAATTGTGTCATCAGTTATCATCCACTCATCACAACGTTCGTGCATCTAAGCTTCATAAGGACTCATTCCCTCAAATGGTTCTCCCATAGCATCTCCAACC
>QMVI01000042.1 GCA_003661015.1 Methanosarcinales archaeon
AATCTGGCTGGTCTTCCATCGTTATCGGTGCCTGCTCCCGTGCACGGTCTTCCAATCGGCATTCAGTTAATAGGAAGACCATTTTCAGAGGGGGAGCTCATGGGAATAGCGATGAAAGGGGGGTGGCAGTGATGAATGAGGCAGTGATGAATGAAAATGTGAAGATAGGACTTGAAATACACGTACAACTGAACAAGCTGAAGTCGAAGATGTTCTGCGGTTGTTCGACTGATTATCATGATGCCCCCCCAAATACGCACGTATGTCCCGTATGTTTGGGACTTCCCGGTTCCCTTCCAACCATCAACAAGAAGGCGGTGGAGTATGCTCTCAAAGTTGCACTTGCTTTGAATTGTGAGGTGGAAACCCGCACCCACTTCTACCGAAAGAACTACTTCTATCCCGATTTACCAAAGAACTTCCAGATTTCTCAGTATGACTTTCCCATCGGCTCGAATGGATATGTGGAGATTGAGGGAGATAATGGTGCAAAAGTGGTGAGAATAAAGAGGGTTCATATGGAGGAGGACCCCGGAAGGCTCGTTCATATCGGCACGATAGACCGTTCCAGATACACACTTGTCGATTATAATAGGAGTGGCATGGCTTTGCTTGAGATAGTCACAGAACCAGACATGGGCTCGCCCAAGGAAGCAAGGTCGTTTCTGGCAAAGCTGAGGTCGATACTCGAGTATCTGGATGTATTCGATGGGGACAAAGAGGGTGCGATGAGGATTGATGCCAACATCTCAATAGAGGGGAACGAGAGAGCAGAAGTCAAGAACATAAGTTCTCATAAGGGTGTAGAAAAGGCTCTGCAGTACGAAATCATAAGACAGAGGAACATACTGCGGAGGGGCGGAAGGATAGTCAGAGAAACCCGACATTTTGACGAGGAGAGAAACATCACGATTTCCATGAGGTTAAAGGAAGAGGAGGAGGACTATCGCTACTTCCCAGAACCAGACCTTCCTCCGTTCTCAGTGGTTGATTGGGTTCCTGTTATCAAGGAAACAATACCTGAGCTTCCAGATGAAAAGAGGAACAGGTTCATTTCCCAGTACGGAATATCAGAAGCTCTTGCAAAGGCTCTCACATCAGACCACAAAATCGCTGACCTTTTCGAGGATGTTGCATCCGAGTTTGAGCCGAAACTTGTTGCGGGGTGGGTTGCTGATGTTTTGAAGGGTGAATTGAATTACAGAGGACTATCCCCAGATGTCTTTCCACCCTCCTACATGAGGGAGATATTGCAAATGCTCGTGTCTGGCGAGATAACTGACAGAGGTGCGGTTATTGTTATCAGGAAGGTGCTTGATGAGGGACTGACTCCTCAGGAGGTCATAGAAAGAGAGGGCTTGAGAAAGGCAGGGGAGAGCGAACTGGAGACAGTGGTGAGAGATGTTCTGAAAAACAACCCAAAGGCGGTGGAGGATTACCGCTCTGGCAAGAAAGAAGCTCTGAACTTTCTCGTTGGGCAGGTCATTAGAAATACAAAGGGCAGAGCAGACCCAAAGCTTGCAAGAAAAATGATAGAGGATTTGCTGTAATGATGTATCTCTTTTTCAAGTTCAATTTCGGATTTTAATGATAAAATAATGATAAAATGGGGCTGCGGAGATTCGAACTCCGGTCTCAGGACCCCCAGTCCTGAAGGATGGTCCAGGCTACCCTACAGCCCCCACTTTTTTAGTGTGGCTCTATTATTTAAAGGATGTTTTCACATTTCCCATCATGAAATCACTCCCTGACCAGAGACACAAGCAGTAGAGACGCCACAATCGAACATCCAGCACCCCAGAGAAATGTTGCATGATACGAGGAATACTCCCAGAGAAAGCCGGCAATCATGCTCGCAGGAAATGCACACAATCCCACACTCGTATGAAATGCTCCCAGCCCTGTTCCCCTCTCAAATCTCCTGCACAAGTCTGATGCAAAAGCTCTTTCAACCGTCTCTATGAACGCAAACGACAGACCATACATGGCAAAGAGTGGTATGAGACTCAGTTTTGAGATTGAGAGTGAGAATAACAGGCAGGTGATTGCGAATGCAATATAACCGACCAAAAGGGAGTTTCTTCTCCCTATCCTGTCAGAAAGAGAGCCAGCTGGCACGCAGAATATTGCATAGCTTATGTTGAACAGGATGTACAGAAGAACAACAGTTGCAATTCCATCCTCGAACTCTATCGACGCCCTCAGAATGAAGAACATGTAGGAGAAGTTTCCGAGAGCAAATATCGATGCGACCAGAATGAACTTTTTAAGTTCGGCAGACAGACCAGCCACACCCTCAAAAAGTTTTGATTTTATTTTTTCTGTTTTTATTTCCTTTACAAAGTAGAGTGGAATGATTGAAAAAAACGATATTATTGCGCCAATAAGAAACACATCTCTCATATCCATCAGAAAGACCCACAGGAAGACAAAAGCGAGAAAAGAACCCATGACTGCACCAAGCGTATCCATTGCTCTGTGTATTCCGAACCCCTTCCCCCTCTCTCCCTCCTCGGTATAACCAGCAACAAGGGCATCCCTCGGTGCTGTTCTTATCCCTTTCCCAACTCTTTCGAGAACTCTTGCACCCACCACATCGTATCCGGAGTGAGCAAACGGGAATATGAGCTTTGCAAATGCAGATAGGGTGTATCCACACATCACAAGCCATTTCTTCTTTCCGACTCTGTCAGAAATGTAGCCTGAAAAGACTTTTAAGAGACTGGCAACACTGTCCCCCATCCCTCCGGCCAGTCCCACAACGAGTCCACCTCCACCGAGGGAGACTATGAAAAGTGGAATCAGAGGCATCATCATCTCGCTCGACAAATCGGTTATGAAACTCGTTATTCCCAGAAGAAAGATTGGAAAAAATTTTTTTGGAATTTTCATAATTTCACCTTCTGCCAGTATCACCAGTGGGCTCGCCCGGATTCGAACCGGGGATCTCCTCCGTGTGAGGGAGGCGTCATAACCCCTAGACCACGAGCCCAGCATCAGATTTAATCTGAAATTAAAAAAGCTTTTTCTATGTGGAGTTGAATTCAGATAAAGTATATCCCAGACAAGTATCAAGTGTATTTATATTCCACACAAAGCAAAGTATATAACAGATGTAAAAGGAGATGTCCGATGTGGAGTTTAGAGGACTGAGCGAGGATGAGGCGAGTAAAAGACTCGAGAAATTTGGCTACAATGAGATAACAGAGAAAAAGAGACATCCTATTCTGCATTTCTTGTCGTATTTTTGGGGTCCTATTCCATGGATGATCGAGGTGGCACTCGTTCTATCTGCCATCGTTCAGCACTGGGAGGATTTTTACATCATACTCTCCCTCCTTATCGCCAACGGCATCGTTGGATTCTGGCAGGAACACAGAGCTGAGAATGCGATAGAGACACTCAAGAAACAGCTTGCACTGAACGCGAGAGTCCTCAGGGATGGGGAGTGGAAAACGGTACCTGCGAGACTGCTCGTTCCGGGAGACATCGTAAAGGTCAGGATAGGGGACATAATTCCAGCCGATATTGAAATTCTGGACGGAAGATGTGAGATAGATGAATCCTCTCTCACAGGAGAGTCATTGCCTGTTGATAAGGGAGAGGGAGATACCGCCTACTCTGGTTCTGTGTGCAAAAGAGGAGAATTCGTTGGAATCGTGAAGGCGACTGGCGATAGAACATACTTCGGAAAGACTGCGAAGCTCGTTGAGGAGGAGGGGGTTAGCAGATTTCAGAAGGTTGTTATCAAAATCGGCAACTATCTGATAATCGTTGCAACGTTCGTGATAATGCTCGTCATACTCGTCTCGATAAAAAGGCACGAGAGCATCATCGAGATACTCAGATTCTCACTTGTTTTGATGGTTGCCGCAATTCCAGCTGCTCTCCCTGCTGTGATGTCTGTTACGATGGCGGTCGGTGCTTTGACTCTTGCGAAGAGGGAGGCGATTGTGAGGAAGCTGGTTGCAGTCGAGGAGCTTGCGGGTGTTGATGTTCTGTGTTCTGATAAGACAGGTACCCTCACAGAAGGAAGATTAACGATTGGGAAACCCATAACGTTTGGCTTCACCGAAGAGAAGGTTCTCATGTTTGCTTCTCTCGCATCTGAGGGAGGAGACCCAATAGATGATGCAATTCTTGGAAGTGTGAGCTTGGAGGATGAGTATGAGGTTGTGGAGTTTGTGCCATGGGACCCCGTAAGCAAAAGGACAGAGGCACTTGTCAGAAAGAACGGAATGGAGTTCAGAGTTAGCAAGGGAGCACCACAGGTAATAGAGGAGATGTGCAGGGGAGAAGATATGGATGAGTCTGCTGAATCTCTCATGAAGTATGTGGATGAACTTGCTGAGAGAGGTTATAGAACGGTAGCGGTTGCCGTGAATTTTGGCGAATGGAAAATAGCTGGGCTGATACCTCTCTATGACCCGCCACGGAAGGAATCCAAGGAGATGATAAAGACCGCAAGGGAGATGGGTGTTGATGTGAAGATGATTACCGGAGACCACATAGCCATAGCGAGGGAGGTAGCCACCTTCCTGAATCTCGGAGAGAATGTCATCAGAGCAAAGGATTTTCTGGATAAGGGATACTCCGAGCTCACGAGAATCGTGGAGGAGGCAAATGGCTTTGCAGAGGTTTTTCCAGAGCACAAGTATGTGATAGTGGATGCACTGCAGAAGAACGGACACATCGTTGCAATGACAGGAGATGGTGTGAATGACGCTCCTGCTTTGAAGAAGGCAGATGTTGGGATAGCTGTGCGGGGCGCAACAGATGCTGCAAGAGCCTCATCAGATATTGTGCTTGCGAATTCTGGACTTTCCGTGATAGTGGATGCGATAAAGGAGAGCAGGAAAATCTTTCAGAAGATGCAGAACTATGCGGTTTACAGAATAGCTGAAACGATCAGAGTGCTGTTTTTCATTGCTCTCTCCATAATCGTGTTCAACTTCTATCCAGTTACACCAGCCATGATAATCCTGCTTGCACTTCTCAACGACATCCCCATTCTCTCGATAGCATACGATAATGTGGTTTATTCAGAAAAGCCAGAGAAATGGGAGCTTGAGCAGTTGCTCGTTGTATCAACCATCCTCGGCATTGTGGGCGTCATATCAAGCTTTGTTCTGTTCTTTATAGCCAACTCCATGATTTCAGACCATGATGTTATAAGGACATTCATGTTTCTGAAGCTTGCGGTTGCAGGGCATCTGACCATATTCGTTACAAGAACGAGAGGTCCTTTCTGGAGCATAAAACCCGGGTCTCTGCTTTTGTGGAGTGCAATAGGAACAAAACTCATTGCAACTCTCTTCGCAATCTTTGGAGTTCTCATGACCCCCATTGGATTCTGGTATGCCATTCTTATCTGGGGATACTGCTTTGCATGGTTCCTCATAAACGACTACGTGAAGGTCAGGTGCTACAGGATGTTCGAGCTCTGAATCTCAATCTTTCAACAGCTCAATCATCTGGAGTGCGTTCTTCGGTGCGTATGCGTTGAAGTCATTGTTGAAGTACACAAACCCCTCATCGAATTTTCTTATGAGCTCAGCCCACTCCTTCAATTCGTCTGCTGTGTAGAGGTGTCTGTACCATCTTGATGTTCCATGAAATCTCACATACGCATACGTATACTCTCCCACATATTCATCAAACACAGAAGGGGAACGAATCTGGGGAGAACTAACGAAGCACATCACCACATCCCCCTTCAGTTCCAGAGGCGCCTCGAACCAGCTTCTGTGTCTGAACTCGATTGCACATCTGCACCCGAGTCTCTCTGCCATCTCGATTATCTCATTGAGTTTCTCCTCATCCCTTTTTAAAGAAGGTGGAAACTGGAACAGCACACATCCCAGCTTCTCCCCCACAACAGAAACAGTCTCCTCAAAATCCTTCAGAACACTCCTCTCTCCCATGTGTGTGAGCTGTTTGTTCATCTTCAGACTTATTCTGAAATCCTCTGGGGTTTTCCTCACCCACCCCCTCACAGTTGTGATTTTGGGAATTCGGTAGAAGGTGCTGTTTATCTCAACTGTGTTGAAGTGTCTGCAGTAGTACTCAAACCATTTGCTCTTTTTCAGGTCATCCGGATAAAATATCCCTCTCCAGTGGGGGTAATACCATCCAGAACATCCGACCCACATCATGTATGACAACTATCAACATCATGTGATGACAACCATTATCATCGACTTGTCTCCTTCCTTTATTTTGTGGAACTCGACATCGTATCCTTTCCACTTGGTCACTATCTCTTCATCCAACTCATCAACGATTTCGCCGAACACCTCTCTCAGATTCTTGCCAACCACATCCCCCACTTTCTCCTTTGCAATCCTGTTCATGTCTATTATTTTCCCATCCTCTGCAGAAATCATCAGTCCGAAGGAATGCGTCTCGTACAGCTTCTCAATGTACCCCTCTTTCCTCTCAACCTCTTCTTTGAGCTTCTTGATTTCTCTCTTCATCTCCTCGATTTCCTTCTCAACCTCTCTCATCCTCAGGTACTCTGCAACTTTCTGGGAAATCTCATCCTTTTTCCGCTCAACATCTTCGAGTGCCTTATTCACAACTTCAAGAAACTCCTTTCTGTCTATGGGTTTTGTGATGTAGTCGAATGCTCTGTACCTTACCGCCTCCTGAACTGTCTCTATAGAGGGTTTTCCTGTTATCATTACTATCGGGTTCTCGTATCCGGCCTCTTTGAGAAACTTCAAAAGTTCGGTACCGGGCACATCTGGAAGAACTATGTCCATTATTATGAGGTCAAAATCCCTCTCAACAAACCTCTCACAAGCCTCTTTATAGCTACCTGCGGTCTCGACAAAATGTCCTTCTTTTTCAAGTATCCTCTTCAATGTTTTTCTAATCCCCTCCTCATCATCCACGACAAGAATGTTTGCCATACTTTCCCTCCAACATCCCTTTTTTGATTTAGATTATTTTAATCTATTGAGTTGAGTCAAATTATTTAAACCATGAACACTTTGACATCTGCCTGATTGTTTGGTTGTTTATTTGCGAGGAATAACCTCATAGGAATAAAACTCATCACCAGACTTTTGGATTTGCAGAGTTGAGACCTGCATTGAGGGGAAGGTGGAATCAGTATCTGTATCTGAATCAGTATCTGAATCAGTGTTCCACTCACCTTCACCATGATGAAATATCCTCATCCGAGGGGTTCATTATCACCCTGAAATTGAAGCTCGGGACATCACATCTCACCTTTATACTCCATTCCCCGCTCTCTGGCGAATTGATGAGGTTCTTGTAGGTGTGTCTTATCTGGGAGTTATCGTTGAAGTAGTAGTCATCTGGTCCAACCCATCCAGCCACCACACTCTTCACCTCCCCTCCACCTACAACTCCCGAAGGAGATTCGAGTGTTATCTCTGTATTTTCGTTTGCCTCATCGTACTCGTCCCACTCCACTATCACCAGCATTCTCTCCACACCATTTCCCACTTCAAACGTTCTCACAATCTCTTTTTCGAGTGGGCGATAAACATACACAGAATAATACCTCAATTGCTCTGGATAGCTCGAACTCCTCACCGCAATCGTTCCACTGTAATATCCTTCGGCAACATTTTCAGGAATGCTCACCCTTATCTCCACAACCTCACTCTCGCCCGGTGAAAGGCTCACACTCGAGGGAGACACACTCACCCATTCTGGGTCTATCTGCGTTCTTTCGTACCTCTGCACTTCATAGGAAACAGGGACTATGTCGAACTTCTGGGTTGTGTCTGCATTGTTCGATATCTTCATCTTGATGGATACCGTGCCACCCACCTTCACATACTTCTTGGACCATGGGATGTAGATGCTGAGAGCTTTCTCCCTCATCCCTCCCGGGGATGACATTTCTTCCATCTCCTCCACGCCCATCTCCACAGGACGCTCTTCAACAGACTGTCCTTCCACAGG
>QMVI01000043.1 GCA_003661015.1 Methanosarcinales archaeon
AAAGTTGAGATTTGAAGATGGTCTGGGTGGAGTGGAACCACCACCATTTCCACAGAAAGGTTTTCTCTTTTGATGATATATGATGTTTTGTGAAATATTTCGAAGAACTTGAAAAGGAACTGAGAAAGGCAATCGATATTGCACAGAGAGCGAGAGATAAAGGGCTTGACCCTGTAGAGCGTGTGGAAATCTTGCCTGCCAAAGAACTTGCAGACAGAGTTGAGAGCCTACTCCAAATTCCTGGACTTGCAAAGCACATAAAGAAATTTGAGGATAAATTTTCAAGAGAACGACTTGCTCTTGAAATTGGACTTAATATCGCAATGGGAGAAGTAAAAATATATGAATCAAAGACTGAAGCTCTTGAAGATGGAGTCAGGGCGGCAGTTGCAATTCTCACAGAGGGTGTTGTGTCAGCACCTCTTGAAGGTATAGCAAGGGTTGAAGTTGCTAGGAATGACGATGGAAGCGATTTTGTTAGAATCTACTACGCTGGACCCATCAGAAGCGCGGGTGGTACAGCACAAGCACTCTCTGTTCTTGTTGCTGACTACATAAGAAGGCATCTTGGTATAGACCGATACAAACCAAGGGTCGAAGAGATAGAGAGGTGCGTTGCAGAGATTCCAGCATACAAGAGGAGGGTGAATCTCCAATATCTTCCAACCGAGGATGAGATAAGAGCAATAGTCAGCAACTGTCCCATATGCATAGATGGTGAGGGGACTGAAGATGAAATTGTAGAGGGTTTTGCGGATCTTGATAGAATATCAACTCCAAAAATAAGGGGGGGGATGGCTCTTGTCATTGCAGAAGGAATAGCGTTGAAGGCTCGAAAGCTCAAGAAATATGTCTCGATGCTCGGGCTGGATGGATGGGAATTCCTCGATATGCTGGTGCATGACACAAATGAAGATAAAGAGACCAGAGACAGGGATGTGGAGCCAAGACTCAGATACATGGAAGACACACTTGCTGGCAGACCTGTTTTTTCACATCCAATGTCAAAAGGCGGATTCAGACTGAGATACGGACGTTCTAGGAATACAGGTCTGGCTGCAGTTGGAATACACCCTGGTACAATGGGGATTCTATTCGATTTTCTCGCAACTGGAACACAAATGAAACTCGAAAGACCTGGGAAGGCTGGAGCAGTTGCACCTGTTGATTCGATTGATGGTCCAACTGTACTTCTTGACAATGGAGACGTTGTTAGGGTGGAGTCATATGAGCAAGCACTCAAAATAAGAGACAGGGTCGTGGAGATTCTGGACGTTGGAGAGATACTCATATCATTTGGCGAGTTTATCGAGAATAATCATCCATTGATGCCGGCAGGATACTCTGAAGAATGGTGGAGAGAGGAGGTAAGAAGTAAAGGGGGCGAGCCTCCCGAAGATGTGAACGAGGAGGGTGCCTGGAATATTTCTATGAAATACGGAGTTCCACTGCATCCAAAATATACCTTCATGTGGCAAGACTTAAGCACAGATGATATACTGTTTTTGAGAGAATTCTTCTCAAAGAACAATATGAAAGTCAAATACACAGAAGAGTTCAAGAGAGTCAAGAAAATACTGGAAACACTTCTCATACCGCACAAAATAAAAGATGGTACTCTGTTCATTGAGTTTGAACAGACGCTTTTGAAATGTTTGGGAATTGATGAGAGGGACAAATGCATAGGGGAAGAGTTATCGACCTCAGACCCACTTGAACTTGTATCCAGACTGAGTGGTGTTAAGATAAAAAATAGAGCACCCGTTAGAATCGGAGCAAGAATGGGAAGACCAGAAAAGTCCAAGAAGAGAGAGATGCAACCTCCTCCAAATGTTCTGTTCCCGCTCGGCAACGCAGGGGGGAGGGTCAGACTGTTCAAGAACGCTTTACAGAACGGAGGAGTGATTGAGGTTGAAATTAGAACAATGATGTGTCCAGCGTGTAAAGAAGAAACATTCCTATCCGTATGTCCCTCGTGTGGCACTCGGACGGTACAGGTGGGAAGATGTCCAAGACATGGGAGGGTAGGTGGAAAAGAGAAATGTCCAAGATGTGGATCAAAACTCACATTTTATGATACAAAAAAGATAGATTTGAAATCATATTACGCATCTGCACTCAAAAAAGTTGGAGAGGCGAATGCACATGCACTGAAAGGTGTGATTGGACTGACATCAACGACAAAAACTCCTGAACCCATTGAAAAGGGGATACTAAGGGCTAAACATGGGCTTGCTGTATTCAAGGATGGGACGATCAGATATGACATGACCGACCTTCCTCTCACCCACTTCAAACCAGATGAGATTAATGTTGATGTTGAGACACTCAAAAAGTTGGGATATCACACAGATATCAATGGAGAAGAGCTAAAAAGCAGGGAACAGATGCTTGAATTAAAAGTTCAGGATATCGTGGTGTCTGAAGACTGCATAAAATACATGTTCAAAGTGTCGAAGTTCATTGACGAGCTTCTTGAAAAGGTGTATGGACTTGAACCATACTATAACGCAAATAACGAAAAGGACATGATTGGGCAACTTGTTATAGGGCTGGCACCACACACATCTGCGGGCGTGCTTGGTAGGATCATTGGGTATACGAGTGGATCAGTTTGCTATGCTCATCCATTCTTCCATGCCGCCAAGAGAAGGAACTGTGATGGGGATGAGGATTCAGTGATATTGTTGTTGGATGGACTTCTGAACTTTTCAAAATCGTATTTACCTGATAAAAGAGGGGGCAAAATGGATGCTCCCCTTGTCCTGACAACAAGAATAGATCCCCATGAGATAGACTCAGAAGCCCACAATATAGAGGTTGTCTTTTCGTACCCACTTGAGGTCTATGAGAGGGCTGAAAAGTTCGCATCCTCAAAAGAAGTTGAGAACTTGGTAGAAACTGTCAGAAATAAACTTGATGAGGAGGAAATACACATCGGATATACCCATCCAACACATAATATATTCGATGGGCCTCTGAACAGTGCGTATAAAGTGCTTGAGAGTATGATGGATAAGATGGAAGCCCAACTACTGCTCGCAAAGAAGCTGAGATGTGTAAATGAGAGAGACGTGGCGGAGAGAATTTTCAATTCTCACTTCATACCAGACCTTCTCGGAAACCTGAGAGAATTCTCAAAACAGGGTGTTAGGTGTGTGAAATGCAACACAAAGTTCAGAAGGCCACCTCTCAGAGGGGTCTGTCCAAAGTGTGGGGGGAGGTTGATTTTGATGGTTCATGAAGGGTCTGTGAGAAAGTACCTTGAAGCGTCAATAAAACTCGCAAAAGACTTCAATGTATCACCATACACAAAACAGAGAATTGAAATGATAATTCAGGACATATCCGATATTTTCGAGAACTACTCAACAAAACAAAAAAGATTATTTGATTTTATGTGATCAACCAATCAAACACTGAGAAGCTCTATTATCTTCTCAGCTCTATTTTTTATATTTTTCACAGCTTCGATTACCATATCTGACGCTGTATATGAGCCATCACTCTCCATATACATGACAAAAGTATCCTCAATCTCTGCTACCTCTATCGCTCCCAGCTCGCATATTCTTTCACAGAGTTTGCAGAGAGAACACTCAAGTTCATTGGTAATACATACCTTCTTCTCTCCCTTTTTTTCCTCGAGCTTTAAAACACCCCTCGCACACTCCTCAACACACATGCCACATCCATCGCAGGATTCATTCACCCTTATCACAGGAAGATTCTTGTATCCACACGCTGTCCCTACCTGCCATTTCGCATGCTCTCTTCCCGTACTCACCCTCGCTATCGCTTCAAGAGCTATTCTCTGTCCATCAAACAACTCGATGATTGGTATGTTTGGGTCTGCGGGTTCTATATCTGGTGTATTTGATACCAAATCAGATGCCATTACAACTCTTGGCCCTTCCACAGACAATGAAAACAAAACTTGGCACTTATTACATCCTCCCTCACACTCACATTCCTCCTTTGGAACAAGTGTAGATATATCTCCCCTAAAAGGTATGAGAGCGAGTCTGAGAGCAAGCTATTCATCATAATAAGTAGAAGTGTTTTCATATATGTTTACCTCGTCTATTGCCAGCTTTGGTATCTCACACATGGAGGCTCTCCTTATTGCATTTGCAAACGAAGGAGTTGCACCTTTCAATATGAACTTTACCCTGTCCTCTCTAACATCGAGAAGCTCAACTTCCATACTCACTTTACACTCTCCTTCCTCTTTTACCACCGGGTGGTTTTGTTCCATCATGTGGGATTGGGGTTACATCCTCTATTCTTCCAATCCTCAATCCAGCTCTCGCAAAAGCTCTTATGGCGGCTTGAGCTCCTGGTCCCGGTGTTTTTTGTCTGTTCCCTCCTGGAGCCCTAACATAAACATGAATCCCCTCTATCCCCCTATCCTTTAACTTCTCTGCAAGCTGAGATGCCATCTGCATTGCAGTGTATGGCGAGCTCTCATCTCTGTCAGCCTTCACGACCATGCCACCTGATGATTTGGCGATGGTTTCTGCTCCAGTTAAGTCTGTAATCGTGATTATTGTATTGTTGAACGATGCATATATATGTGCAATCGCCCATTTCCCCTTCTCTGCCACTAAAACCACCTCAATTATGATGTACTTTCTATCAACTTTCTCTCAGGATGTGATGGAGTTGAGAGAGGAGAACCCACATAATATGATATCTCCATCTCCTCTTCAACAGGTACAAGATAACTTGGAACTGTTACCTTTCTCCCCTTAACTGCAATATGTCCGTGCACTATAAACTGACGTGCTTGTTTTATACTCTTGGCAAGCCCTTGTCGGAAAACCTGTGTCTGTAATCTTCTCTCGAGTATGTCTTCGACTGAGAGAGAGAGTACATCACTCAATTCAGCATCATCTTTAACGAGTCCATACCTCTTTAATTTATTCAACAGATTTTCTATTTCTCGCTTGACTGTAGGAGTTTCACCAACCATGGCTATCCTTGCCATCAGGTTCCTTGCAAGTCTTCGGTAGTTCACAAGCACAGTATACGCCTTCCACACCTCTCTCTTGTTTCTCAGCCCATATTTCTTTATTAGCTCAGCTTCCTCAACTAACCTACTCTCTTCCCATGGATGCTTTGGAGTTTCGTATGTCTTCCTATTCTTCCCGGGATATCCCACATTATCACCTCACTTCTTCTTCCTTATAACACCAACGACAGCACCTTTTCTCCCTGTAGACCTAGTTCTCTGTCCTCTCACTTTCTGTCCAAGTTCATGGCGAATTCCTCTATAGCATCTAATCTTTTTCATCAGATTAATATCTTCTCTGACGATTAGGTCAACATCAACCCCTATGATATGATGATCTTTACCACTTATCAAATCCTTTCTTCTATTAAACATCCAAACCGGAATAGATTTATCTATCTCATTCTCAACAACATTCTTCAGTCTCTCTATCTCTTCGTCTGAAAGATTTCCTAACCTTGCTTTCGGATCAATTCCGGCAATCTTTGCAATTTCCCATCCTACTCTTCTGCCTATCCCCTTGATACCTGTAAGTGAGAGATATACAAGCTTATTTCCATTTATATCTGTGTTTGCTATTCTAACCAAATGTTTGAAGTCATCTTGCTCATCAGCCATGCTACTCCTCCATACTCATGCTCTTCTATTTTTAGGCTTAGGTTAATGTATTTAAGTATATCGTGAGTTTTTTAATTTAGATGCCAAGCATAGAATCCTTCGAACTCAGTACAGACACTGTGAACATATGTTGTACCCCCGGAAAACTGAGCGTATGGTTTGGCAAGAAAGCATCTGAAAAGAGTGTGATGAGAGTTCTCTATGCGGTAGGGAGAACAATATCCTCTGCTAGTTGTTAGCTCGAAGTGAGATGTCCATATGAGAAGATAGCACTTTATGAATCAAATGGGTTCATTGTAAGTTCATATGCAAAACAGGGAGGGTATTACAGAGTCATATTTGCAGTCCCATTTTCAAGTCCGGGGGCAATAAGATTCCTTACATGTACGATTATGGAGGAACTGAGAGAGTCGAGTACAACCAAAGTGTTCTACTGGGGAAAAGAAGTTATGCTCGAATATTTGTACAACGAGTTTGAACACATTGAAGACTGGACATCCAAAAACATAAAATACAGAGAAGAGGGTGAATAATTATTGGTGGTGGATTAAGTCTATGGCTAACGAAGCTGAGAAGGGCGTTGTGGATAGTGGGTTGAGAGATGGAGAATATGTCTCACTCTTGATGGAGCTGATGGGAGAACATATAAAGAAAGTTGGAAGAGATATAAACAAAGACTCTGTTAACAAATTGATAGAAGATATTCTAAATGCCAATGCAATATTTCTGATGGGAGCGGGCCGTTCTGGTCTTGTTGCAAGGGCATTTGCAATGAGACTTATGCACCTTGGACTCAAGGTTTATGTTGTTGGTGAGACCACAACCCCCGCAGTAAAACGAGGTGACCTTGTAATTGCAATATCTGGTTCGGGAGAGACCCGTTCCATTGTTAGTCTCGCAAGAATTGCAAAAGAAGAGATTGGAGCAAAACTCGCAACCATAACATCAAACCCAGAATCATCGCTTGCAAAGTTGTCTGATACAGTCATTCTTGTCGAGGGAAAAAAGGCGGATGAAATATCTGACGTTGATTATCTCGAGCGCCGTATGATGGGGATACACACAAAGTTAACCCCGCTTGGAACTATCTTCGAAATAACATCTCTCATTCTACTGGATTCTGTGGTAGCTGAACTCATAGCAAGAACTGGTGCAAGTGAAGAGGAGTTGAAGGCAAGACACTCAACGCTTGAGTAAACGTGCTTTCAACATATCCACCGCTTCTTTTAACCACGAGACGCCCTTCACATAAGCCACAAAGCCCATGGCAAGTCCAAAGAGTGCCAATGCCCATATGATTATTAACCATGTTCTCTTCTTTTCAACCACAATCACCGTGCTAACGCCATCCACTGATATCGTATGATTTCCAACACCTTTTGCTTCATATACATAAGAAACTTTTTCAGTCTCTCCAGGCTCAAGATGTATTGTCTGACTGCTCACAACCTCTCCATCTATCGATATATTTATGACTTTGCTACCTGCTGCATTTCCTGAATTTTCGATGGTTGCAACAATCTTTACGTCTTTTCCTTCCCTAACCTCTTTCGGTTGAACATCAAGAGAGATGACTTCAAAGAATGGTGTCTTCTCCATGACTGAGATTCCCTTTGTTACTGTAACATATCCTTCTTTCTCGGCTTTGATGGTTTTGATGCCTTCGCTTGTTGGCGTATATCTTACCTCACCAGTTTCATTTGTGATGCCCACGAGTCTATCATCTTCGAAAATATTTACTCCTGCCACAGGCTCCCCTTCAGATGTAATCCTCACAACAACGGGAGTATCCATAAACACAGCATCTGGGGCCTCTATCGTTAGCTCTTTACCTACCACATTAATTGTCAAGGTTGCCGTTGCATAACCACTCTTCCTTGCTTCTATTGTATGGTTTCCAGTAGTTGCTGGTGTGTATTCAATCTCACCGTTCATGTCCGTCAGTCCAATTTGGATATCGTCGTAATATACCGCGACATCAGCCACTCCCTCCCCATTAGAGACCACTCTAATCGTGAATTGTTTGTTCACGTTGATGGTTGTGGGCACCTGAATATCAAGAGACTTACCACTCATTTCAGATACAACAAAGGGATAGTACCTCAAAGTTGCGTTATCAGCCACTTTAAACCATACATCTCCTAAGAAGTCTATCTCATCCCCGCGATCAAGACCTATGTCATCATCACTCTTCATTGTTATTGTTCTCGAGCTGACACTCGATATCTTCATCATTCCATATCTGTCTCCGCTCTTCACCTCATCATAGTCCTCAGATATCTGGAACAGACCCTGAAGGAA
>QMVI01000044.1 GCA_003661015.1 Methanosarcinales archaeon
CAAAAAGAATATGTATACAAAGAAGTGGATGAGCATAGAAAAAAGTTAAACGCCATCTGGGTTGCTGGGGGACCTCATCCCTCTGCACGCCCCCAAGAAGTACTCGAACATTTCGATTATGTAGTTGTGGGTGAGGGAGAGAGAGTACTTCCAAAACTGATAGAAGTATTGAGGAGAGGAGAGATACCAGAGATAGAGGGTGTTGGAAGAATCGAGGAGGGAGAGATGATATTCAAACCACAACGAGAGTATGTGAACATAGACGAGTATCCACCATTCTCCCAGCAAATGATGGCTCCCATCGAAATAACGAGAGGTTGCCCACACTCGTGTGGATTCTGTCAAACTCCAAGACTCTTCGGAAGAAAGATGAGACACAGAAGCATTGGAAAAATTGTGAAGTATGCGAAATATAGGGATGTAAGGTTCATAAGTCCGAATGCGCTCGCATATGGCTCAGATGGTACTAAGCCAAACCTTGAGAAGGTTGAAAAGCTGTTATCATCCTTGAAAGGAAAAAGAGTTTTCTTTGGTACGTTTCCATGTGAGGTCAGACCTGAATTTGTCTCAGATTAGGCTCTCGAAATAATAGGTAGGTACTGCTATAACACCCATATCTGTATTGGTGCCCAGTCAGGAAGCGACAGAGTATTGAAAATACTTCAGAGGGGGCATGAAACTGCTGAGGTCTATAAAGCAGTTGAGCTCTGTATCGAATATGGATTCAGGCCGGTCGTTGATATGATCTTTGGATTACCATTCGAGAACGAAGAAGATGAGAAAAGAAGCTTGGACATGGTTAGATGGATAACAAACAAAGGAGGATTGATAAGGGCACACAAATTCATGCCCCTCCCCGGAACCCCACTCGAACATTATCCTCCCTCGTAGATTAGTGACCGAGTAAAGAAAATCCTTGGAAAACTTGCATTGAAGGGGAAGGTCAGGGGCAGATGGGAATTATAACCCGAAGTTGTTTAGCTCTGTATCTCCAAAACATCTCCAATTTTCACATTTCTGAGGGTACCTTCTCTCAATTCCAAAGCCCACCTTGTTCCTGAAACTTTCACTATGTCCCTCCATGGACGAAGTGTTTTTATATCCAATACTTTATATCCATCATCCAGTAATATGAGGTCTATAGAAAACCTCATAAAGAACATATGGATTGTGTATTCTTTAGATGGGTCAAGAGGTATCAGGAGGCCATACTTTGGTGAGCGAAACATGAGACCCAGTGCTTTGGATATCCATGATGTTGCAACAACAAGTGGCACAACTTCACCATTAGTTTTTAATAGCATATCTAATACCAAAACTAATAATAGTATAAAAGTGATGGAGGAGAAATAAAGCAAATGACAGAAGAAGTATGTAAAGTATGCGGGTTACCAAAAGAGCTTTGTATTTGTGAAGAGGTGGCAAAGGAGCAGCAGAGAATAGTGATTAGGGTGAACAAGCGAAGATATGGGAAGGAAGTGACTGTCATAGAGGGAATAGACCCACATGAAATTGACTTGCATGAACTTGCAACTCACCTCAAGTCAAGACTTGCATGTGGCGGAACTGTGAAGGACAATTCGATTGAATTACAAGGGAATCATCTACACAAAATGAAACAACTGCTTGTGGAAAAAGGATTTTCTCCAGAACAAATAAAAATCTGATTTTATCTAAATTTGTAGGTTAAAAATGTGTAAATTATGCTTGATATTACCATAGAGAGTGCAAAAAGTGAAAGAAAACTGTTTCTTGTTGTCATTGATTTATCAAGTCCATAGTTTTGAGAGAGTTCAACATACGAAGGGTTGTTAACGGCAACTTCATACACGACCCAGAGATATGCGAGCCCTCCATACAATAGAATGAAGAGCAATACGAGTATCAGTGTAAGAAGAGCTGCTCCCATGATGGACTCCTTGGGCTCCATTTCTCTATATCTCTGGAGAATCGTAGATGAGAGAACGAAAAGCAAAGACGATACAAAAAACAACGCAGATGGCTGGACAGGTAACTGCTTGAACACAACAATATATTTCAGACCATACCCAATACAAAGTATTAGGAGTGCAATTATTACTATCACACCAAGGTCTCTCAATATGTCTCTAACTTTATACTTGAGCCAGTACTCAGCTATGTAAATCCCCTCACTCTTCTAAGAGTACTTTTAATATTTATAGTTGTTTTGTATAGTGGTGGAAGAATGGAAGATGTGTTGTCCCCAAACGAGAAAAAGGTCTTGAAGTCTCTTTCATCTAGTGAGAAAAGGATAGAAGAGATTGCCAAAGAAACAGGTCTGTCAAAAGAGGCAACACTTCAGGCATCATATATGCTTGATGACAAGGGACTTGCAAAGGTTAAAGAAAGAAAGAGAATATTCTTTAGGCTTACAAAAGAAGGAGAGGAATATGCAAGAAAAGGATTGCCCGAACGCAGATGTTTTGAGCTGTTATACTCCAAATCAAACAAAATACCAATATCCCAAATAAAAGAGCTGTTTGGGGAGAAAGAGGGTGGGATAGCAATAGGATGGATGAAAAAGAAAGGATGGGCAAGGGTGGAGGATGGTATGCTGATTCTGCTTTCAGCTCCTTGCGGAGAGGATGAGTTTGTCCTTGAACTGCTACACAATGGACAAGGGAATGAAGAGATTCTGCACAGATTCAGAGACAGTATTGAAGAGCTGATGAGAAGGGGAATTGTCGTATCAGAAGAGACCAAGGAATTTTATGTAAGTGCTACCAAGGAAGGAATTGCACTGTCAAACAAAATCGAGCTCGAGGAGGAGATTTCACAACTAACACCCGACATCATAAGAAGGGGTGAGTGGGAATACAAACGTTTCAGAAGATACGATATCCGCTCACACGCAAAGTCTGCAAGCATTGGTAAAATTCATCCATACCAGAGACTCATAGAAGAAATGAGGGAGATATTTCTGAGCATGGGTTTCAAGGAGATAAAGGGCGAAATAATCCAGAGTTCATTCTGGAACTTCGATGCTCTCTTCCAGCCACAAGACCATCCTGCAAGAGAGATGCAAGACACATTCTACCTAGACTCGATGAGTGAGTTGCCAAATAGATATGAAAATGTGAAGGAGGTTCATGAAGGAAAGGTTGATTATACTGAGGGGTGGGGAGGGGTTTGGTCTGAAGAGTTCGCAAAAAGAAATGTACTGCGTACTCACACAACTGCCATAACAATCAGATATCTGGCAGAGAATCCTGAGCCACCTGTAAAGGCTTTCTGCATAGATAGAGTATATAGAAGGGAGGCAATCGACTCCACCCACACTCCAGAATTCGAACAACTTGAAGGAGTTGTGATGGGAGAAGGGCTATCGTTAAAACATCTGTTTGGGTACCTCAAAGAGTTTTATGCAAGGATGGGATTCAAAGACATTAGATTCAGACCAGGATACTTCCCCTACACCGAGCCAAGTGTTGAGCCAGAGGTGTTTATAGAAGGGCTTGGATGGATAGAACTGGGAGGGGCAGGTATATTCAGAGAAGAGGTTACAAAACCGCTTGGGATAAAGTATCCTGTTCTTGCATGGGGACTTGGCATCAGCAGGGTTGCGATGCTAAGACTGGGACTGGATGATTTAAGGAAGTTATATCACCCCGATATTGAATGGTTGAGGAGCGAGCCAATTTGGAGGAGGATTTGATATGCCAGTTGTGAGAATTGAGTACAGCGATGTCGAAGAACTCATCGGAATTGACATCAAAACATTTCTCGATAGGCTCCCCATGATTGGGGCAGACATAGAAAGAATAGAGGAAGACTATGTGGATGTGGAGTTCTTCCCAAACAGGCCTGACATGTATTCGGTAGAGGGAGTTGCAAGAGCCATGAGGGGCTTTCTTGACATAGAAACCGGTCTTCCAAAATATGATGTGAAGCCACCACTCATTGAAATCGTAAAGGATGAGAGTATCTTGAATATCCGTCCTTACATTGTATGCGGGGTTGTTAGAGGTGTGGAATTCACAGACTCATCCATAAGGTCTTTGATGGAACTGCAAGAAGACCTTCACTGGGCTATTGGGAGAGATAGGAAAAAAGTTTCGATAGGCGTTCACGATCTCTCGCGGATTAAACCTCCCTTCAAATACACAACAGTGCCAGCAAATTTTGAGTTCATACCTCTCGACTTTGATGAGCCGATGTCTATAGAGAGAATCCTAAAAGAGCATCCCAAAGGTGTGAAGTATGGACACATACTCGAAGATTTTGATAGATACCCAATAATCATCGACGCTAATGGAGAGGCTCTCTCATTTCCACCCATAATAAACGGTGTGATAACCAGAGTGACAGAAGAAAGCAAAGAATTGTTTATAGATGTTACGGGTACTGACAAATCTGTGCATACTGCCCTCAACATAATGGTGACGTCGCTTGCTGAAAGGGGAGCAACCTTAGAAGCGGTGCGTGTTGCTGAAGTTTCGGGCGATGTTATGATAACTCCTAACTTGTCCGCCAAGAAGAAAAGAATCAAGCTGGACGAAGTAAATTCTCTGATTGGGTTAAAACTTGGCGTTAAGGAGGTTGTTAAGGCTCTTGAAAGGATGAGATATGGTGTGGAAGTTGAAAAAGAAATCGTTGTGCATATTCCCCCTTACAGAGCAGACATCATGCACTCGTGGGATATCATAGAAGATGTAGCCATTGGATATGGGTACGAGAATGTTCCATGCGAACTGCCGAATGTGTTTACCGTTGGAGAGGCTCACCCAATCTCGATTGCAAAAAAGAGAGTGAGAGAAATTATGACAGGAATGGGATTTCTCGAAGTCATGCCATTCTCGCTAACATGTGAGAAGATACACTATGAGTACATGCGAAGAAAGAGTAACGGCAGAGAGACAAAAGTACTCCATCCACTCACCCAAGAGCATACCATGATATGCACAGATTTAATGCCCAGCTTACTGCATATACTCTCGCTAAACAAACACAGAGAGATGCCTCAGAGAATATTCTGTGTTGGTGATGTACTCATTGATGAAAAGACGATACCTCATCTCGCATTTCTCTCATGCCATGCAGAGGCAAACTTCACCGAGGCAAAATCATATGTTATTACGCTATTCAGAGAGATAGACACAGAGTTTAGTGTGGATGAAGGAACTGACCCCGCATTCATAGAAGGGAGACAGGCTGTAATAATTGTCGATGAAAAAGAAGTTGGTAGGTTTGGTGAGATTCATCCCGAAGTTCTCTCAAACTTCTCACTTGATCATCCTGCACTAGGTTTCGAGATGGAGCTCATGATATGAATGGGCAAATAAAAGCATTTCTCATAAGCAAAGGAAAAATCGATGTATAGGATTGCATGGACGAGATGATATCAATATCTTCCGCTGGTCCCTCTGCCGGACAGAAGTCCATATTTCTCAGATTTGGAAGAACAAGAGTCAGGTTGAGTGTGAATGATTGTGCGGAGCTTTAGCTTGTTGGTAATTCTGTGGTATTCAGAGGTGATGAGATAGTCAAAGCAAAAGTGGAGAGAGTTGGTGCTCATTGTCCTGAGCAAGCTTACATAACTGTATCGAAGAGCTGTGTGATGGGATGTAAATTCTGTCTCCTCCCGAGGATGAGTCCCCAAAGAAGAACAATACCAGAAATAATAGACATAATCGAAAAAGCATCGGATATAAAGGCAATATCTCTCACATCTGGTGTATTGAACTCACCTGAGGAGGAGATTGAGAACATGTGCAATGTGATAAAAGCTGTCACAAATTACGGATTACCCATTGGTGTTTCTGTGTATCCTGTGGAAGGGTGTTCCACTAAACTGAAAAAGGCGGGGGCCAGTGAAGTGAAGTACGATGTGCAAACCATGAACAGGAAAATATACAGAAGAATGTGTCCAAAATCCTCACTGGAAGAGAGACTTGAAGGGCTCAACGAAGGAGTTGAGGTTTTTGGAAAGGGCAATGTCTCCTCAAATATCATAATAGGTCTTGGAGAAAAGGATGAGGAAGTAATTTGCTGGATTGAAGAACTCTGTGAGATGGGTGTGGTACCAATCCTCAGAACACTTCAGGGAAAGGTTGCCGAAGGAAAACGACCTTCTCCTGAGAGACTGATATATCTCACAAGTGAGTTGAAGGATGCTCTCTCAAGACATGACCTCGACCCTACAAAAGCCAAAACGATGTGTCTGGCGTGTGGTGGATGTGATTTGGTTCCTTTCTTGGACTTGTGAGTTGGCTGTTATATGTAGCCTTTGAGTTTCCACAACAATTTTGGATTTCTTCTTAGAAGATGTTTCAGTAGTTCATAGAGCTGTAATCCTTTGAATTTGACATCTGCTATCGATTTTGCAAGTTTATCTAACTCCTCATCAGACAGAGACATAATATGTTCTTTCACAAGCCAGTTCCTCATAAGCTTCTTTCCCCTTTCCTTGAACCATCTTTCTTCATACTCACGAAGTCTCTCAGCAGAAGTATCTCCTTCAGATATGGCTTCTGAAACCACCTCCCCGGCAATCGCACCCGCTTCCATGGCATTCCCAATCCCCCCACCTGTCAATGGGTCAGATTGCCTCGCAGCATCACCAACAAGCACAATACCATCTCCGACAATTCCGTCTGTGGGTTTGCTAACAGGAACCCCTCCCACGATTATCTCGAGAATCTTTGCATTTGGAAGGTACTTTTTGAGAAAGTTGTTAAGATAATTGAAGGGCGCTCCCGCATCTGAAAATGAACCAAGAATTCCAAGTCCCACGTTTGCACATCCTTCTCCCTTAGGGAATATCCATGCATACCCTCCTGGAGCTATTTCCCTCCCAAGATAAAACTCGCAAAACTCTTGGTCAGCTGAAGGATCATAAACAAGAGCCTGAGCACACGTCTCTATATCCCTAGGTTTGAGTGATGTATTCATTCCAGCCCATCTACCCACCTTTGACTCCACACCATCTGCTCCCACAACCACCTTTGCCCTCACACAGAACTTCTTCCCAAGATGTTCAAGTTCAACACCACATACCTTCCCATCTTCAATCAAAAGTCCAGTTGCTCTTGTTTTCACAAGAATCGTTGCACCACTTCGTGCAGCTTCGTGTGCAAGAGCTCTATCGAACAGCTTTCTATCGAGGACGTATCCCACCTCCCCACTTCCAAACTCTCCAACCATCTCAACTTTGATACCACTCGGAGAGAATATTCTGAATCCCTTTGCTTCCGCACATATCCACTTCGGATTCGGCTCAATATGTTTTTTTACAGTATGCTTTGCAATACCTTCCGCACATCTCACCGGATCACCTATCATTTGTCTCTTTTCTACCATCAGTGTCTTCATACCTCTTTCAGCACAGTTCTTTGCTGTAATCGAGCCCCCCGGACCTGCTCCAACAACAACCACATCATACTCAGTATCAATCACGCTTTCACCTCGTCAAGTGAAAGTGCTCCCACTGGACATATCTTCACACATATCCCACACTCTGTACATCCACTACCAATCTCCAACCAAGTTTCAACTAGTTCAAGAGCACAATGGGGACACACGGCGACACATGCTCCACAGTATCCACATACATACCTGTTAACATTGAGTACCATTAAATCACCCGGGGTTGTATATAACTTGATGTGTATATAAGCTCAACTTTTTATCATTGCACTTACGAGACCAAGATACTCCTCTTTTATTGAATAAACAACAGGACTCTTGTAGTCCTTTTTGTGGGCCTTAAGTATTCCAAGATTCGAATGGATGTAACCCACCATCGAAGCGATTACTTTTCTCGATACTTTA
>QMVI01000045.1 GCA_003661015.1 Methanosarcinales archaeon
CCTCTGGTTTAACCTCCTCACCAAATCTTATGTCTATCCCCCATCCCTCGGACACATAGTAGTACTCTCCACCCACCTCCTCCATTAATTTCTCTGCATAATCTCCAATAGGCTGCACTGTTTTTACAACAACAAAATGCATCTTTGCATCCATCTTTTGAAGTTCCTTTGCCTGTTTGAGTGTTGGCTCATAAACACTCTCTATTGCCCCATCAGATATTATGATGACGTGTTTACTTCCGGGTGCATTCTTTATGAAGTCTTGTGCAAGTTTTAATCCTTTGTTGAGTGAAGTTGCACTGCTTCCTCCAGCCTCAAGCCTTGTTATCTTGTCCACAAGAGCACCAAGATCAAGACCACCACTCAATGACTGCATACCATCAGTCAGTGGATGAGCATCAGTTCCAAATGCTATTACTCCTATATGGTCATATATGCCAAGCTGGAAGAGGATGTTTATGGCAAGAGCCTTCTCAGTATCAAGTATGTCATAAACCTTTGTACTTCCAGATACGTCTATCAAAATAACAACACCTCTTCCACCCTTGTATGTACTCGGTTTTGACTCAACTGGGAGGAGACTCTCAAACTCAGAATCAAAGTACTCCCCGAAATTGTATGCTTTGTCTCCACCAACCACAACCAATCCACCCCCCTCCGCAACGTACATTCTCAAAACGTTTATCTCCTGGGATGTGAGGGCGTCAGCAGGTATGTTATCAAGAACAACTGTCAAGTATTCGTCCAAGGTGGGAGGGACTGAATCACTAACATCTACATCGTACAACGATTCAAGTAATGTTTTCAAAGGAGACTGTTGGGTAGATGTGATGAATAGAACTTTTGGCTTTTCAACAACATACACACTCTTGTAGAACACGTTGTTCTCGTCATGTATATCCTCCCCCTCTGGAATGATTTCGGCTTTGATAATATGGGCACCGACATCCTCACTTCTGAATGAGACGTCAAATCTTTCTTCCTCTGTAATTTGATGGACGCTATCCCTCATAATCTCATTTCCATCCATACTAACAACGAGGTCATAATCGGCTGGAATCGTCGCAGACCTCACAACCACTGTAAATACATTTTCATTTCCCACAACCACATTTTTCTCTCCCACAACCTCGACACTCAAATCATTGTGCACAACAGCACCTCTCACAAAATATACCCTTGTCCCCATCCTCGAGACAATTCTTACAGAATCTTCAAGGGTTGTTCCTTGATTGTTGTTTCCATCACTAACCAGGACAATGCTACTGTTTGCAGATGCATAGTTCAAGATTGTGTCTCCAAGCGATGTTCCATCGCCTTTCAAAGTCACAACTGTCGGTTTTCCAATGACACTCAAAAGCTGATAAGTTGCATGATGGATATCTTCATCAAAAACACTCATGCTGTTCGTTCTATCGTCTATGAACAAAACCCCCGGACTCTTCCGTTTCTCAATAACCTGAACTGTCTCATACGGACTCGAAGCAGCTATCAAAATCAAAATAAGCACGAATATTCGTATGAGGAATGTCTTTCTGTTTTTTACACGCCTCAACAGAAATAATGAGATTACTATCAAAGAAGGAATGCCAAAAATCAATATCTGCGGATACAAAAACGATACTATCAGAGCTCACCCCTCCCTCTTAAAATGAACAACTCTCCCACACATATAATCCCAAGAACTGCAAGGACAATCCATGTCAAATCCATCCTATTCTCACTTCTTTCCAAGGTATATGTCGCACCACCCCCATACACGCCAGGTTCCAGAGAACTTTTGAACCCTATATCGCTTTCACGTGAGTCAAACATATTCACAGCATATGTTTTATCATCCACAGTGTATATCCCGACCTCGTCAAGGAGGAGGAGGTCTGTAACAACTTTTCCAGATGGTGTAATAACCTCATTCATACTTCCAAGGGGCATCAGCATGCCAGCCTTCACATTGTAGGACTGTGCCTCACCAATGCCAGTTAGCCAGTTTAGAAGCTGTAACCAGAATATTGGATACTCTGGCTTGGTTGGAAAGTCATCCCATCCTCCCATATCACTCAGTCCCACATAAACGACAACACCTCTTCCAAATTCCCAGTAAGAAATAACTGGATAACCCATCGAACTCTCAACAAGTGTTATCGAGCCTTCCTTGCCCATTGTTTCGAGTCCCTTAACCACAGATATCTCATTGAATGGTATTCCATCCACCACTTCGCTCTTTGAGACTACTGAAAGAATTGTTTCGTTGAAAGTTCCCTTGATTTCAACAGGCAGTAGCTCCTCTATTGCCATATCAGACATCAAGCTTTCAGAACCGAGAACAACCAACTTCCCACCACTCTCGACATACGCCTTTAGCATCATTCCAAGCTCTTTTGATATCTTCGTTCCTTCATCTCCTACCACCACAACATCATACCCGGCAAGGCTTGGGATAGAAGACTGCCTCCTTATACTCCTGACATAATTCTCTTTCATCACATCCATAGCAACGAATGCAGGTGAAGAGCTATTTCCTATGAAGAGAATTTCTCTCATGCCTCGGCTTGGTATGTATATGTAAGCAATGTTATCTGCTGAGAGAGAGTCCTTAACATTCAGTCTTATCACACTTATCCCTGCAGATAGTTGTGTTGTAAGAAATTTGCTCTCATCAGCTCCAAGATTCAATGTTGTTTTTGTCTTTTTTCCACCGCTCTCCACTTCAATCTCAACACTCCTCGGCTCATAATAACTTCTCACTTCGTAATGGAATACATGTCCTACTTCACTACTCTCAATCCACCCATCTACTATACCCACATTGTCAGTATTTCCATTTCCCACAACCTCATCCACAACAACAGTATGACCGTTGCCTCTTGCCATGCTTATTGCTCCAACTGGATTCTCTCCACGATAGTGTGAGAGGTCAGAAATCAAAACAATCCTACCTTCTCCCCGCGGTAATTTCTCAGAGGCAAGGAGTATGGCACTTGAAAGGTCTGCAGAGGATGCACCACATCTCAAACCCGACAAAACCTTCCTTGCCTCAGAAGGGGGGGCATCTTCAAGTGCAACCATTGGTCTGCTCTTTGCAACCACAATCGTATTCTTTGCACTTAGATAACCTTCTGCCTTTTTCAGTGCTTCTTCAAATCTACCATCTGCCATCATACTACCAGATGCATCAATCACTATGGCAACATTCTCAGATGAGACCTGCTCACCGATAACAATGTAGGGTCCACTCAGTGCAAGTGCAAACAACAGAATTGCAATCAACTGAAGGGGAAGAAGGGTATCCTTTACGAGCTTTTTGAATATCCTTTCAAATCTTTTTGGGCGGTATGCCTCAAACAAAACAATTACCGAGGGTACTTCCATTCTTACTTTCCTTGGTCTAAGAAGATAGGCAACTATAATTGGGATTGCTCCAAGCAAAGCAAGAAGTCCAAGTGGCTCTTCCAGAGGCATCCATACCCCCTCAATACCTACTCTTCTCGATTACTTCAAGCATTGATTCAAATACTGGCATATCTGTTCTGAAGCTAAAGAAGTCTGCTCCAACTTCCCTCGCAATCTTTTCAGTCTCTTCAATATGATTCTCCAACCTCCTCTTATACTCTTCAAGAAAGCTTGGGGTGACATAAACCTCGATCTTATCCCCTGTTTCAGAATCTATGAACTCCACACTTCCATACACATCAAGCTCCCATTCGATATCAGACAAAACCTGTATCATGATGATTTCGTGTCTCCCTATCCTCATCAAGGCTCTCCTTACCTCTTCGGGTTTTACAAGAAAATCAGATATCAGAACAACAACAGACCTTGTTCTCAAAACATCAGTGAATTCCTCAATAGCCCCCAATAACTTTGTTTTCCCCTTTATCTCCATCCTTTCAAGCTCATCAACAATAGATACAATACTCGATAGACTCTTTCGTGGGGGATTGATTGCTATTCTTTCAGAAAATGTCGAGAAAGCAAATTTCTCACTATTTTTGACAACAAGATATGCTATCCCTGCCCCCAGCATAGCCCCATACTCGAATTTTGTGTATGGTCTTCCAAAGCTCATGCTCCTCGAAGAGTCAAGCAATATGTGTGTAATGGCACTCTTCTCTTCCTCAAACTCTCTGATGAATAATTTGTCTGTCCGTGCATAAACTTTCCAGTCTATTAATCTTATATCATCCCCTCTTGTATATTCCCTAAATCCCACGAGTTCTGTGCCCTTTCCATACCTAACAGAGCGTCTCGTGCCCTTATAAAGCGTACTCACTCTCTTTCTCACCATGAATGTGAAACGATCAAGCTGGTCAAAGAAATCGATATCTATCATGATAACACGCTCGAGAGAATTCTCCCGATTATCTCGTCCTGAACGATGCCCTTTCTCTCCGCTTCAAAACTCAAAATAATACGGTGTCGCAGAATTGGATAAGCCATCTTTTCTATGTCCTCCAAAGAGACATAAGTTCTGCCATGTAGAAGAGCTCTTGCCTTGGCTGTAAGTATCATTCCGATTGATGCTCTCGGAGAGGCACCATATGCTATTTCAGGCACACCTTTTCTTGTTGAAATTACGAGTTTTATTACCTTATCCTTAAGCTCGTCTGATATCGGTACCTCTCTCACGAGTTGTTGAAGGGCGAGCAATTCTTCCTTCGAAACAACCTTGTTAACAGATGGAGGTTTTCCCATTGCGTATTTGCCAATGATTCTCATCTCTTCTTCTGGAGTTGGATAGTCCATTAGGACTTTCAAAAGGAATCTATCTAACTGGGCTTCTGGAAGTGGAAATGTCCCTTCCATCTCTATCGGATTCTGAGTAGCAAGCACAAAGAACGGTCTATCGAGCTTGAACGTCTGTTTTCCTATACTCACCTGTCTTTCCTGCATTGCTTCGAGCAACGCACTCTGGGTTTTCGGAGAAGCTCTGTTGATTTCATCAGCCAGCACAATATTTGCGAATATCGGTCCCTCTTCAAATCTGAACTCCTTTCTGCCATCTACTTCCTCTATGACATATGTTCCGGTAATATCCGACGGCATAAGATCTGGTGTACATTGAATTCTTGAGAATTTTAAATCGAGGACTTTTGAAAGGGTTGAGATCGTGAGAGTCTTCCCAAGACCGGGATTTCCCTCAATAAGGACATGTCCTTCACAAAGAATAGCTATGATTATCTGTTCAAGTGCATCTCGCTGCCCAACTACGACCTTCTCGATCTCTTCAAACAGATTTCTGAATATCTTTCCTGACCTTTCATACACTTCTTCCAAATTCATTTAGACCCCTCACTTAATTTCTCAAAATACGATTTTATCAGATCACGATGTGCGGGTGGCAACTCCTCAGAATAGCTCTCATAACCCTCAGCTACCACTGGGTACGATGGGCTGGTTGTAAACTCTCTCTGCTCTGTTGCATTCACATCCCTCACCAAGACCTCACTACCAGCACCGGAATATATCACCAGCTGGATTGACCCTTCTTCTATCGTACCAATACTCGCCTCACCAAACAAAACATCTTCACTTCCTTCAAGAGACGAACCTGCAACCTTTGTTTTCAACGTTGTGTACTTCTCAGGATTTAGTTCTTCCATCGAGCCGGAACCCCCAACAGCACCTGTGAGGTCTGCCAAAATTGGTTGAGAGACGTTCTCAACCGGTGTAATGCTAATTATCGAGATGGACACTATGATGAATACGCTCACACACAACTTTCTTATGGAGACGAACTCAGAATAACGCACATTTCTCAAACCAAGTGCCACTTCCTCAGATAACTTTCTGACTAAAAACCCTTCCTTCTCCCTGTTATCCCAAGCACACGATAATTTTTCTCTAAGAAAAGAATGATTCCTCTCGATATTTTTTATTATTTCTTTCAGTGTATTCTTCGGACGATATTTCGAAGATAATTTCAATATCTCCGCCATCACAATCGATATCGAAAAAGTGTAGATTATTGAGTGCCATAATATAACCCCTCCAATCTCGACATATCCGCGGTCATACGAATGGAGTATTGAAGTAAGTCCAAAATGCACACATATCCAGAATATAAACAGAGACAATGAAAGGGTGCTAAGCAAATCTACATATGCCCTTGTTTTCTTGTACCATCTACAAAGTTTCATGATTTCTGATACAAATAAATACGTACTCATTTCCCAGCTGTCCCCTCCAGCTCCTTTATGTATTGCTCCTTCTCAACAAGTGCCTTTCTCAATTCCTCATTTTCAGACTCAAGCTCCTCGATCTTTGCAAGAGCTTCTGCATAATCATTGGATAACTGATTATACTGATTTATGAGTTCCTGATTCTCTGCCTGATATCTCTGTCTGAGTTCAAGATAGGCATTCTCATTATACACGACAACTACTGCCAAGCTCACGCTCAAGACAACAATCAATATTAGGAGTATAGTATTTACATCGCGCTTCATCACAATGAAAAAAGAGTTAATCAAACTATAAAAACCAAACCATGGAGAGTTAGCCTTTGAGCACTATCTCGATATTAACGTCTCTCGGAACTTGAATCCTCATCAACTGACGTAATGCTCTCTCATCTGCATCCATATCTATCAAACGCTTATGAACTCTCATCTCCCAGTGGTCCCATGTCTCGCTCCCTTCACCATCGGGTGATTTTCTACAAGGAACCACCAGCCTCTTGGTTGGGAGGGGAATGGGCCCAGATATGAATATGCCGGTCTTCTCTGCAATTTCCTTTATGCTATTGCAAATCTCATCAAGCTGTGCAGGATTTGTCCCTGAAAGTTTTATCCTCGCTCTCTGTGGCATGCTCTCCCTCAAAATATTGAGGAGAAGAATTACTTCTTCTCCTTTATGTCTATAACCATTCCGGCAGCTATTGTCTGACCCATATCTCTTATGGCAAACCTCCCAAGCTGTGGTATTTCTTTAACTTTCTCAACCACAAGAGGTCTCGTGGGCTTAACTCTTACAACGGCCGCATCACCTGTCTTTATGAAGTCTGGATTCTCTTCCTTGACCTGTCCAGTTCTTGGGTCAAGTTTCTTCTCTATTGCAACGATTGAGCATGCCACCTGTGCTGTGTGGCAATGGAACACCGGTGTGTATCCGACAGTTATGGCAGTTGGATGTTGTAGAACAACTATCTGTGCTGTGAATTCGTCAGCGACGGTTGGTGGGTTTTCAGGATGTCCACATACATCACCTCTGCGTATATCTTTCTTGCCAACACCCCTTACGTTGAAACCAATATTGTCACCTGGAATTGCCTCTGGTATCTCCTGATGATGCATCTCTATCGACTTTACTTCACCACCGATGCCGGGTGGCATGAAGACAACTTTGTCTCCTTTCTTGAGCTTACCTGTTTCTACTCTACCCACGGGGACGGTACCAACGCCTGAAATTGAATAGACATCCTGAACTGGGATTCTGAGTGGCAAATCTATTGGTTTCTCTGGCTCCTTCAATAAATCAAGTGCCTCAACAACCGTCGGACCATCGTACCAAGACATTTTATCGCTTCTGTTCACCACATTGTCTCCTTCCCATGAAGAAGCTGGTATGAATGGTATCTCATCTACCTTATATCCCACCATCCTCAGCAACTTGGCAACATCCTCCTTCACTTCTTCATATCTCTTCTGGTCATAATCTATGGTGTCCATCTTGTTGACGACAACAATGAGCTGATTGATTCCACGCGTTCTTGCGAGGAATACGTGTTCTTTTGTCTGAGCCATCACACCATCCTTAGCATCTACCACAAGTATTGCTGCGTCTGCCTGTGA
>QMVI01000046.1 GCA_003661015.1 Methanosarcinales archaeon
GAGATTCGAACTCGGCTCTTGGCCTCCACAGGGCCAAAGGATAACCACTACCCTATCCCGGCCACCTCAATTTATACAGTGTGCATATCTATATTTAACCTTTGTTTTGTTAGAGTATTTGTAATTTTTTTTTGGCACACTCAGAAATATTTTAAAACTAAAAAGATTCAAAATTCTATAAGTTATGAAAAAGTTGAGTAGGAAAATTAGAACATATGGTGAGCATCTGACTCCCATTCAAGTATTTAAAGAGTTTATTCTTCCAGAAATAAAGAGCAAATTATGTGATTATGTTTGGGTTGATTTGTTTGCTGGGAAAGGTAATCTTATTCTTCCAATTTTGGAGTTAATTCCTGAATATGAAAGAGTAAATTTTTTTAAAAGCATATCTTTCTCTTTGACATACAAAAGGAATTAGTTGAGTATGCTATACAGAATGCAATGAGATATGGAATTCCTAAAGAAATTGCAGAACAGAATATTATTCAGAGAGACACAATCAAGGATTATCCAAAATTCTTGCTTAATCTTGATTTGCCTATTTATCACATAACAAATCCCCCTTACCTCTATATAGGGTATATTGTAAAGCATAAGGAAACTCAGAGATATTTAGAGTACTTTAAAGGCGATAATGAAGGGTACCAAGATTTATATCAACTTGCTTTAATTAATGACCTACGACACGGAATCAAAAAAATGATTTATATAATACCTTCTAACTTTTTATTTGGATTTTCCGTATCAAATAAAATAAGAGATGATTTATTGAAGTATTATACTATAAAAAAGTCAATTATCTTTGAAAAAGAAATTTTTGAATACACAGGAACAAACGTTGTGATTTGTTTTTTTGAAAGAAAAAGCGTACCAAAACACGAAGTAGTTTCTTTTGAAGGAATTAAGATTAATAGAGAAATACAAAAGAGAATATATGCTCTTGACCCTAGAAGTCATTACCGAGCCGGAAGTGATTTTGAAAATTTTGTCGATGAGTACAAATCACAGAAACCACTTAAAATAAAGTATTATCTAACAATTGAGGATGTTGAAAAAAATAAGGGTAATTATGAAATTAATGTTATAGATGCAAATGCCTTTACAGGAAAAGAATACAAAAAGAGAAGGGTTTATGTAAACAACGAATTGTATGATAAAATCAAGTCGAACATCTTGTTTATAAGGACAGTTGATACAGGGCGCGATGATGGAAAAGCAGGGCTTTATGTGATAAAGGATGTTTTTGGAGTAGATGGAATTTTAGTAACTAAAGCAAAATACAGAACACATCCGATTCAAGTGTTTATAGAGCCAAAACTTTCACAATATGACCAAATTCTATTGAAGGACTACTTTAATTTGGTGCTTTGGTATTTTAGAGAAAAAACAGATAGTGAGTTTATGACCACCTACAAGTACTCTAATAGTAAATATACACGAAAATATCTTGGGTTATTCCAAGCAAAAAATTGATCCAAACATTTCCCTTGCTGACACTTAAAAATTATGAACGTACTTATTTTGAAAATTTAATTAAAAATAAGAAGATAATGGAACTAATATCCTTTGTTAAAGAGAAAAATAAAAAAGTGGAGTTGAAACTGTGGTTTTAAAAAAGAACAAATACTATTGGGGAGTCTCTTTAAAGAATCCTGAACCAGTGGTAGATGATTATTATATATCTGACGAAATAATCGTAGAGGATGGAGATTTAATCCAAAAAATCGAGCGTTTGAGAAAGTTAATAATAAGTTACTGTGTAATGATAGAAAAAGACAGGAATTCTGCATCCAAGATTTTGGACGAAATACATAGCATAATAGTTTCCATGGATAAAATTCAATATACAGAATTTATTGCATTTTGGAAAGTATTAGATATGTCTTATTCTGTTTTTAAAAAATTACCTAATCAAGAATTTATTTTAGAGGAGTTACTTCAGAGATATTGTGAAAGAAGACGTAAACTCTACGATAAGATTGGATACAGCAATGTAACTGTTCAGGCTTTATATGATAGCGGTGCATCCCGGAAAAAAGGGGCATCAGGGATTACAAAATTAGTTGATTTGATACATGGAACATTTGACGAGACTTTTCGTGTTTCTCGTGTTGATAATTTACATACACTAATGACAACTTCCATTGGATACTTTTTACCAGATAAGGGAGATAAAAGTTTATTTAGAGAATTTTGTAGGAGGTTTGATATCCAATATAACTTTGGTAGAGATCACCAAGGAAAAGAACCTGACATGGTGCTTAAGGTAAATAGCCATTTCTTTATAATAGAAGCAAAACACATAAAGGAGTCTGGTGGTGCTCAGGATAAACAGATTGTGGAGACAATAGAATTCATAAGGTATTCAGAGAACTTGGACAATATTCATTATCTATCTTTTATGGATGGTGTATATTTTAATAACTTTATTTGGACAAAATCAAACAATGAAAGTAAGATAAATAGACAAAGAAAAGCAATTGAGGAATATTTAGATGAAAATAAAAGTAACTTCTTTGTAAATACTGCCGGATTGATAAATCTTTTAAAAGACCTACTGGAAGAAATTAAAAATGAATAAACTTACTGTAGTGTTTGGATCTGTTTGGACCTACCAACAGATATGATAAAGAGACTTCGTCCTCCCATAAAGTGTTCAGGCTGAAGAATGGGTGGTGGGCAATGGACAGGGTTGTTGAGATACTGACAAGACTTGTCAGAAAATATGGAAACTCGTATTTCAGGGACGACCCGTATCGAGTCCTCATAACCACAATCCTCTCACAGAGAACGAGGGATGAGAACACCCGAAAAGCTTCCCAGCGGTTGTTTGCAAAGTTTCCGACACCAGAGTTGCTTGCGAATGCGGATTTGGAGGAGATAGAGCAGACAATAAAGATGGTGGGGTTTCCTAGGCAGAAGGCAGAGAGAATAAGGGAAGTTGCCAGAAGAGTCCGGGAGATGGGTGGGGTGCCATCCCGGCTGGATGAGCTTCTGAACTTGCCGGGTGTGGGGAGGAAGACCGCCAACTGCGTTCTCGTGTATGGGTTTGGTCAGAATGCGGTGCCGGTTGACACCCACGTCCACCGGATATCCAATCGACTCGGTATTGTATCCACCTCCACCCCAGAGCAGACTGAAAGGGAGATAATGAGAAGAGTTCCGAAAGAGTTTTGGGTGTTGTATAACATTGTGTTTGTGAGGTTTGGGCAGGACATATGCAGACCTCTGAATCCGAGGTGTGATGTGTGTCCAGTGTCTGAGTTGTGTCCCTCAAGGGAGGAATGAGGATGAATATGGAAAGGGATGATACCAAGAGTCCGTTTGGAAGAGAACTCGGAATCGAACTTCTTGACCGAAGAGAGGGATATGCAAAGGCGAGTTTGAAGGTGCAGGAGAGTCATCTGAACACGGTAGGAACCGCTCATGGAGGGGTTGTTTTCTCACTTGCAGACTCGGTTTTTGCTCTGTGCTGTAATTACAAAGAAGTGGTGGTTGCGGTGAATGTATCTGTTAATTACATGAGTCCCGCAAGGGCAGGGGATGTGCTGGTTGCAGAGGGATGGGAAGTAAAGAGGACGAGGAAGTTTTCGTTCTGCAGGATAGAGGTAAAGAAAGGAGACGAAATAGTCGCAACTATGCAAGCTCTCGGGTATGTTCTCGGTTGATACATTACATTAGTTCTCGGTTGATACACTGCTCAATCTGATGCGACGCTCTGATACGGCAGTCAGTCTTGATGTCAGTCTTGGTGTGTTTGTCAGTCTTGGTGTGTTTCAACCTCTTCCACTATCCTCTTCCCAGCAACAACCTCGTCTATGCTGTGAATCACCGCACCCAATTCATTTATCACCCTCTTGATTTCCTCGTAGTTCAGCTCGTCACCCTCTATCGTTATCTTCACGTTCTCTGTCTCCTGGTCAACCTCGTACAGACTGAGGTTCACACCTGCAACGCCATTCAGCTCACTGAGGGCACATGCAAACTCGAGAACAAGAGGATAGTGAGGCTTCAGCACATCCAGCACAAGCCGTTTTATACCAGCCAATTATTTCATCACTTCCGTTAGGAGAGTTTTTTAGTTGGTTAGTTCCATCTTTTATATATGTTTCGCTCTATTAGGATGGGTGAGTGGTATGGATGTGTTTGAGGCGATTGCAACAAGAAGGAGCATAAGAAGGTACACGGGGGAAGAGGTGGACGATGACGAGATTGGAATCATGATAAAAGCCGGGCAGGATGCCCCATCTGCAGGAAATCTTCAGGCAAGGGATTTCATAGTCATCAGAGACCCATCGGTGAAGGAAAGGCTGGGTGATGCATCACTCAGACAGCCCCAGGTGTACAACGCAGATGTTGTGATAGGTGTGTGTGCGAATGTGCCGAGGTCTACAATTAGATACGGCTCACGGGGGAAACTGTATTCGATACAGGATGCGACAGCTTCTGTGCAGAACATGTTGCTGACCGCACATGCTCTCGGGCTGGGATGCTGTTGGATTGGGGCATTTGATGATGATGAGGTGAGTCGAATACTTGGACTTCCTGAGGATGTTCTGCCGATTGCCCTCATAACAGTTGGAAGACCAGCAGAGCGACCCAAAAAACCACCCCGATTCACAACCGAGAATGTTCACTGGGAGAGATGGTAAAGGAAATGGTGAAGGAGAAGAAAGGTGAATGAGAAGATGAAGATGAAGATGAGGGAGATTGAAAAGGAGAAGAGGTGTTAAAATGACAATAGCACTTCTGTGGGACAGACCTCTGCTGTATGAGAGATATCTGAATGAACATGCAAGATGTGTGAGGGTACTGCCAACTGCACTGCTTGCCCCGAACAACTTCACCCTCATAATAGTCCCAACGGGTTTTGCGGAGCCAAAATACACCTCCATTGGAAGGTATCTGAACCCTCTGAAACAGAAGTTCATCGAGTATGCGGAGAAGGGCGTCAATATACTGGTTTTCGGTCCTTTGAGGAATGGGGAGATAAAATTTTTGCCAGACCCACCGACCTACACATTCGATTACGGAACGAGGAAGCTGAAGAAGTCGGATGACCCGCTGTGCGGTATAGTGGAAGGAGACGAGGCAGAGTGCGATGGGTATCTGGAAGCTGGAGGAGAATGGGAGCCAGTAATGTGGGATGAGAAGGACAGGGTGGTGATGGCTAAAAGAAAGTACAAGGGTGTGATGGTCCTGACAACCACCCATGAGCTCCCTACTCCCGAGTTCATAAAAATGTTGAATCGAAACATTTCATAACTTTTTTATACATTCCTATAGATGGTTATGCGGTGGTTGTATGGCACTCATGGATAACTATCTCCCTTTACTGGTGTTCTTTGCGTTCGGGATTCTCGTACCGGTGGTTGTAATTTTTCTGATAAGATTGATTGCCCCGAGGGGTGAGTACCCGAGGAAGCACATTCCTTATGAATGTGGCTGGCTTCCGATAGGCACCGGAAGAGTGAGGTTCAATGTGGAGTATTATACGTATGCGATTGTGTTTTTGATATTCGATGTTGAAGCTCTGTTCCTGTATCCATGGGCTGTTTCTTACAAGAATCCCTTGATAACCGCGCCGAACTTCACCCTCATAGCTTGTATTGAGATGTTACTGTTCATAGTGATACTGCTCATAGGATATGTATATGCTTGGAAGAAAGGAGCACTGGAGTGGATACGATGAAGGAACCTCAGGTATTCCTGACAACGAGCAAGGCAATTCAGGAGTTTATAAAGAAATCGTGTATAAAGGATGTACTCGACTGGGGAAGAAGGAACTCGCTCTGGTTCCTGACCCAGCCAATGGGTTGCTGTGGTATAGAGATGATAGCATTCGGATGTCCACACTATGACTGTGATAGGTTTGGAATCATTCCGAGAGCGACACCGAGACAGGCTGATGTGATGATTGTGAGCGGGTGGATTACGAAGAAGTATGCGAAGGCGATAAAGCTGTTGTGGGAGCAGATGCCCGAACCTAAGTGGGTCATAGCAATGGGGAACTGTGCGATAAGTGGCGGTGTCTGGTGGGAATCTTACAGCACCGTTGCTCCGCCAGACAAGTTCCTGCCGATTGATGTGTACATACCGGGATGCCCACCGAGGCCAGAGGCTCTCCTTCAGGGATTTATCAAACTTCAGGAGAAGATAAAGGAGAAGAAGGACAGGGTGTCGATGGAGAAGATTCACTGAGACTGAGGAGGGGGTTTCGTGGCAGAGAAAGAGAAAGAGGAAAAGGGAAAGGAAGAGAAAGAAGAGGAAAATAAAAATAAAAATGAAAATGAAAATGGGAATAAAAATAAAAATAGGGAAAAACCTCCTGAAGGGCTCTCGAAAGAGGAGCTGAAGGAATGGGCAAGGAAGAAGGCAGAAGAGAGGAGGAAGTTGAGAGAAGCAAAGAAAGGAGAGGAGACAAAGGAAAAGAAAACGGAAACAAAAACAGAAACAGAAACAAAGAAAGAAAAGAAGATTTATACGAACCCTCTCGCAGACAGGTTGAGAGAAAGATTCAAGGAAGAGCTGTCAGACATCAGTGTGGATGATCCGCTCAGAGTTTCTGCGTTTGTTGACCCCAGTAAGGTAAAAGAAGTTATGAAGATTTTGAAGGAGGAGTTTGGACTCGACCATCTCATGGATGTTTCTGGTGTGGATGCGTTGAAGCTTCAGGGTGCCGACCCGAATACGTTCTGGGTTGTCTATCATCTCACATCGTATGATAACCCGACAATACTCACGCTCAAAGCAGTTATACCAAGGGACAACCCCCAGATAGACTCAATCATAGGTATATACTGGAATGCGAACTGGTATGAGAGGGAGACATTCGAGCTCTTTGGGATAGTGTTCAATGGACATCCAAAGCTCAAGGCGCTGTTCCTTGAGGATGAGGACATCGGACAGTGGCCCCTTCGAAAAGACTCTCCAGCATATCCAAATCCAAACAACACACAGAGATGATGCCTATGGATGAAATCAAGGATTCGGAAATGATAGTTCATATGGGTCCCCAGCATCCCATGTTGGCAGGACCCTTCATGCTCGATTTGAAGCTCGAGGGTGAGATAGTTAAGGAGGCGGAACTCACCTTGGGATACGGACACAAAGGAATCGAGAAGATTCTTGAGAACAGAATGTACATCTCGTGCATACCCGTCACAGACCGGATATGTTATATTGCATCGCTCTCGAACAACGAGGTGTTCTGTAATTGTATTGAGAAACTGCTTGACATCGAGGTGCCAGAGAGAGCCCAGTACATTCGTGTGATGCTGATGGAACTCTCAAGAATACAGAGCCATCTCATAGGTCTGGGAGAGTACTCTGAGTTCCTCGGGTTCATGAGCATGTTTATATTCTTGGTGCGGGAGAGGGAGGACATACTCACCCTGCTCGAGATGATAACCGGTGCGAGACTCACCCATTCATTTGTGCGTCCCGGGGGTGTGAGATTTGACCTTCCGGATAATTTCAAGGAAAAGGCGATGAAGATACTGCCCGATTTCGAGAAGAGAGTGAGAGAGGACCAGGAGACGCTTGAGAGCGATGAGGTGTATATTGAGAGGACGGAAGGCGTCGGTGTTGTCCCCACCTCATTAGCCAAGGAGGTTGGTGTTGCGGGTCCGGTGCTTAGGGCGTCTGGTGTGAATTATGACATAAGGAGGGTGGAACCCACCCTTGTGTACAAAGACCTCGATTTCAAGGTGATAACCGCAACAGCAGGAGACACATTTGCAAGAGCCCATTGCAGGTTTGAGGAGATTTA
>QMVI01000047.1 GCA_003661015.1 Methanosarcinales archaeon
AGAGGGTGTCCACAATTTCTCTCAGTTCCAGGTCATCTATTGTCTCAAGTTCTCCAAGTTCCTGAAGACCGCTTCCACAGTTGAGTGTGGTTCCTTTGCAAGCCTCTGTTTTTAATTCGTCTCCTACCTCCTCAAGAACCTCAAAATCAAAATGTCTGTTGAGTTTCCAGTGTTCAAGTGCTGCCTCATAGAAATTCTTGGATTTTCTGATATCATGACCACCAAACTCAAATTTTAATGGTATGTCCAAGTCAAATAGTTCAGATACCAATCCAGTGGTATCTGTAACTCCCTTTTCAATCGCTTTTGCCCCAACCATCGCAGTTGTGGCAACAATTCCATATGCGCCGATGAGCCAGAGTTTCAAATGAAACACCCCCTAAACGAATTAAAATCGTTTTTAATCTACTCTATTATTTATTATATAAAAAATTTATTAGTTTGAGACATATATTTATATGGCATATGTTTATATTCCAGACATCTAAAAAGCTCATGGGTGGTTGAAACGAAGAGGGATGTGGTAGTCGGAATTCCAACAAAGAATGAGGAAGCCACAATCCTACATGTAATGGATAGCGTGGCACTTGGGCTCATGGAGTTCTTTTATGATTATGACTGTGCTGTTGTTGTGGTGGACGGAGGGAGTACTGATAGAACATTGGAGCTTGCAAAGAGTTTTCGAATTCCTCGCACCATTGTGAAGAAAGTAATATCTGATGGCAATATAAAAGGGAAAGGAGATGCGATTAGGGTAATTCTCGAGCAAGCGAAGGAAATGGATGCAGATATGGTGGCAATTCTGGACAGTGATTTGATGAGTATAAAACCGTTCTGGGTTGACCGTTTACTCAGACCAATAGTATTTGGTGAGGCAGATTATATTTTCCCCAGATACATAAGAGACAAACACGACGGAGGCATCACAAAGCTGGTGACATATCCACTGATTACAACATTGTTTGGTAAGGAAGTTCGTCAGCCCATGGGAGGAGAAATCGGTTTATCAAATGAGCTTGTGGAAAAATGTCTTGAAAATCCACTGTTTCCTTCTGACTTTGGTATAGATACGTTCATAACGATGGTTGCACTTGCCAACAATTTCAGAATAGATAGAGCATTGCTCGGTGTAAAACTTCATGAGTCCACTTTGAAATATGCAATACCAAAGAAACACCTTCTCCCCATGTTTTATCAGGTAGTCAGAAGTCTGTTTGAACTGATGGAGCACTACGAAAGGGTATGGCGTCCGAGGTCAGTTCTGATAAGAGCACCAAGAATGCACAAGAGACTTGTGAGATACAAGGGTATCTTACCTTTTCCAGTGAAGATAGACCTGAACGAGTTCTGGAAGGAAGTAGAGAACCTGAATACGCGATTCGATGAGTTGAGAAAGATAATAGGAGATGAGCACACAGAGAAGGTTATAGAGTTGGTGAAGAGGAAACAAGAAGGTCTCGACAAATATACTTGGGCAGAGATTGTTTACATGTTTGCAGCAGCTTATAAAAAGAAAAAGGACAAGAGACTGATAGAACTGCTTGGATGGCTCTGGCTCTTAAGATATATAGAATGGATTCATGAAACAGAGGGGCTTTCACTTGCGAGGGCAGAAGACAAATGTTTTGAACAGTTGCTGGCTTTCATGGTGAAACGAGACTTGTTGTTGGAAATATATTAATAATTTTAGATATAAAATAACCTAAATATGGCTTGGGTAGTTTTCACTGACCTCGATGGTACATTGCTCGATTCTGAATATTCGTTCGAAGAGGCACTCGATACACTCCGCTGGCTGGAAGATAACCACATACCCGTTGTCTTTTGTTCCTCAAAGACCTAGGCTGAGATCGATGTGATAAGGAAAGAGTTGAATAACAATCACCCATTCATTTCTGAGAATGGTGGGGGTGTATTCATACCTCTGGGATACTTCGATGTGGAGGGAGTTGTGCGGGACAACTATGTTGTGATAGAACTTGGGATAGGATATGATGAGTTGCGTGAGAAGATAAAGGAAATTGAGAGGGGGGTGGGTTGCAGAATTATAGGTTTTGGGGATTTGAGCATCGAGGACATCATGAAGCTCACCGGACTGGAAGTCGAGGAGGCGGTACTTGCAAAGTAGCGTGAATATGACGAACCAGTTAACGTTGAGCCGTCTGAGTGCATGTTCAGGGTGATTGAGGAGGCAAGGGCGAGAGGGCTGAATGCAGTGATAGGCGGGAGATTCTTACATATAAATGGCGGTGCAAACAAAGGAAAAGGGGTGAAAATTCTGAAGGAACTTTACGAGAAGAAATTCGGCAAGGTTAGAACAATCGGGATTGGAGATGCACCCAATGATATTCCGTTGCTGGAGAATGTGGATTACCCAGTGGTAGTAGGGGACTTCGATGCTCCAGGTATGGAAAATGTGATAAGAGTATCTTGTTCGGGACCTTGTGGTTTTTCTGAAGGTATAGTGAATGTATTGGATGAAGTATAGGGATAGGAGGTGTGATTATGGATTTTTTGCAAGGAAGGATAGCAACAATACACGATTTTGGTGTTGACCTCGAAAAGATAAGTGTGAGACTGAAAGCTCTGAGTGTGCAGAAGCCCATCTGCCTGATATTGCCAATGCTGTATTCAGAGATAAAGAGTGAAGGTCTTTCACAAATATTGGATGAACTTTCACAATGTGATTTTCTCACGAAGGTATCTGTTGCTCTTTCAGCATCGAACAAAAGGGAGTACAGAGAAGTTGTGGAGGTATTCGATGAACTTCCGATTCCACATTCTGTTATATGGTGCAATAGTCCAAACATTCAGAGGGTGCTGAACGAGGTTGCAAAGAGAGGCATCGAGGTATCAGGGTTTTCTGGAAAAGGACGTGATGTATGGATAGCAATTGGTGTTGAGAGCACCCGTCATTATGCACTTGGCTTTCATGATGTGGATATAGTGAACTACAGTCGTTCAATACCGATAAAGCTGTTTTATCCCATTCTTGAAGAGCAGATGGATTTCTTCTTTAACAAAGGATACTATGCACGCATAGGTATAAAAGACAGACAGATATACGGAAGGGTTGTAAGGCTTCTTGTTTTTCCATTGATTGAGGCGTTTGAACAGCACATAAAACAACCATCAGACTTCATCAAGTACATGCAATCGTTCAAGTATCCTCTGGCTGGTGAGTTTGCGATTACGAGCGATTTGGCAGAGAACATAAGAATACCCGCAGACTGGGGCTTTGAGATTGGACTGCTTGCGGAAGTGTATAGAAACGCATAGGATAAACGCATATGTCAGGTGGACTTGGGCATGTATGACCATAAGCATAGAACCGCTGAGGATGAACTTGGAAAGATGGTGCGTGATATATGCAAGATATTTCTCCGTGTACTCACAGAGAGGGAATCAATAAAGGTGGATGAGACATTCCTTCGCAGTCTTTCAATCAGTTATAGGAGACTCGCTCAGGACAAAATCAGGCAATACGAAATCGATGCGATGATGAATTCCCTCGAGTTCAACAGGCATGCGGAAGAAACTGTCGTGGATGTGTTCACCAATTCCGTCATAGAGGCAGGAGTGGAATTCATGGAGAAGCCGGTTGGCACTCTATTGCCAGACTGGAAGAGGATGGACTCAGCATTGCCCGATATCCAGCACATGTTGAGGGAGGCGGTTGAGAAGGATGCTTCGGGGTGATTGGTTGTTGAGTTGCGAAGTGTATAAATAAAATGAAAAACAATTTAGTCTCATCTGAACGAGCAATTTATTCAAATAGTAAATGAACAGTTAAAAGAAATTGGATTTGTTGGTAAAATCAAAAAGAAAATAAAATTGATCTTGACTCCAAATTACAAAGTCAATTATATGAAAACGGTATTGAAAAATGAACTTAAGCCAATTTATTATGATTTTAAAATAAAACATCCACACGAATTTTCTTATTATCAGATTAAGTGGTTTGACGAGAGAATTGACACACTTACTAAATCAGAAGTAATCGATTTGTACAAATCATTTTTAATGTTTAAAAAAGGGCAAATCGCTGATTGGCACATTATAGGGAAGGTTGAGTGCCTTTATGATACTGATGGATGGTTCAGAAAAAGGTTGATAATAACTAAATAACTCTTCTCAGTCCCCCACCACCAGTATATAAACATCCATGACATTCGTTTTTGTGGGTCCTGTGATGACGAGGTCTCCAAGTTGTTTGAAAAAATTATATGAGTCGTTTCTTTTAAGGTACTCAGTAGCATCGAGTCCGAGTCTTCTTGCTTTTGATATGGTAGTTCCAGATGCAAACGCTCCAGCAACCTCTGTCGGACCATCTGTTCCATCTGTACCTCCAGCAAGTACAACCACATTTTCAAGTCCTTCCACCTCGAGGGCAAACGAGAGGGCAAATTCTTGACACCTTCCTCCAATTCCATCTCCCTATATCGTGACGGTTGTCTCCCCCCCCGCAAGAATACATACCGGGAGTTTAATTGGCTCTTTTTTGAATACTTCTTCTCGCGCGATTGCCGACATCACCTTTGCAACCTCTCTACTCTCTCCAACGAGGTAAGTGGTCAAAATGAGGGTATTGTATCCAAGCTCAGATGCTCTTTTCTGTGCAGATTCAAGTGCGAGACGATTATTTCCTACTACTACGTTTCTGACCTTCTTCAGAGCTTCATCTTTGGGCTTTACTGTCTCCTCCTCTTTGCCTTCAATCCCTGCCTTAAACAGTTCAATGACAGAAAGAGGCAAGTCAAGTCCATACTTCTCGATTATCCTCATACAGTCGCTAAAGGTGGTGGAGTCCGCAACGAGTGGTCCAGATGCTATCACATCCAAGTTATCCCCCACCACATCTGAGATTATCAGAGATAAGACGTCTGAAGGATATGCCATCTTTGCAAGTCCACCCCCCTTCACCTTTGACATGTGCTTTCTTATTGTGTTGATTTCGTGTATCGTTGCTCCTGATTTCAGTAAGGCTTTTGTTGTTTTTATCTTGTCATCGAGTGTTATACCACTTCTTGGCAGGCACAGAAGGGATGAGCCCCCTCCCGATATCAAAACTATGATGAGGTCGTTCTCTCCGGTCTTTTTGAGAAGTGATTCGATATCGAGTGTTGCACGCAATCCACCCTCGTCTGGAACAGGATGCCCTCCCTCCCTCAGTTTGAGATATCTGAGTGGTTCTGAGTATCCGTATTTCACGACAACGATACCATCCGTGATGAGTTCCCCGAGCACATCTTCAATAGCTCTTGCCATGCGAGCAGATGCCTTTCCAAAGCCGATAACGTATATGTTCTCATACGTTGTGAGGTCGTACTCTATGCCAGATACAAAAAGAGAAGAACCTCTCAATTTTATATTTCTGCTAACGCATCTATGCGAGTCAACACCCCTAATAGCACTTCTAAATATCTCAAGTGCGTCTTTCTTTAGTCTTTCATTCTCCCTTTTTTCGTTCTCGTTCTCTTTTTCTTTTTCCATTTCCCCATCCTTCAAAAGCCCCGGGGGGGATTTGAACCCCCGACCTAGTGATTACGAATCACTCGCTCTACCGGGCTGAGCTACCGAGGCGCAGAATAAAAAAGCCCCGGGGGGGATTTGAACCCCCGACCTAGTGATTACAAGTCACTCGCTCTACCGGGCTGAGCTACCGAGGCAGTTAAATTTTATAATGAACCTGATTTAAAATTTTTGTCTGTTTTACGAACTTACTTAAAAGTTAAATCTCATAACCCAAATTGGAGATTATGTACCGATTTGTGAGGAGAGCACTTATTGGTGAAAAGAGAGAGGAGAGCACTCATGACCGCATGATATTTGAGAAGAGTCAGCAACTTGCCCGGGAGTACGATATAACATACGATGGAACGATTGTTCCAGATGATGAGGACTTGGCTGATTCTGTGTTTGAGGCTGGACTTGAGCTTTTGCTTATGTGTGGTATTTACTGTATCGATACAGGGAGAGTAATCGAGCTCACAGAGGACGAGGTGATACAGGGGGTCAAAAGCATAAAAACGGTTGAGATAGGGAGAGGCACTGAGAAGGTGAGTGTGATAGATAGAGACCCGATGGATGCCCGCCCACCTGTGATTGTAGGGGGACCTGGGGGCGGACTTGTCTCTGAAAAACATTTTGTTGGAGTACACATGAGCTCGATCAGAGAGATAATCGTGCAGGGCATATACACCGGTGTGCTTGAGACATTGAACGGTGAGCGCATTACAGTCAAGACCCCCATGGAAATGTACGCAACCCTTCAAGAGGCGAGACTTGTCAGATATGCATCAAGGCTCTCGGGGAGACCTGGGCTTGCAATGATGGGACCATCCACTCCCACTTTATCCCCCTCGTATATGCTCGTCTCGGAACCCAATCTATTCTCAGAGTATGACCCACAAGAAGTGTATCTGATGAACGATTTGAAAGTTGATTTCGAAGCCATCTCAAAGGCAATATACCACCTGATGAGAGGGAACCACTACATAACATCTCACTGTCCGGTCCTTGGTAGTGCTTCGATAGGCTCACCAGAAGGACTTGCCATCGTTGATGTTGCTGAGACAATACAGGCAAAGATTTTGATGAATTCAAGCATGCATGGGAGCGGGGCGGTTCATATCAATACGAATTCCTCCTCCACCAAAGAAGTCATGTGGGCATCCAACATATCTGCAATTGCACTCTCGAGGAATCTGGAGTATTACACAGCAAAATATTACTGGAACTCAGCTGGATGTTGCACAGACATGATGTTTTATGAGAGTGCTGTCCAGACGATAGGAGATGCGGTGTGTGGCAGAGATATTCTCATAGGGCCAGTTGGAAGAGCTGGGAGGATACCTGATCACTCGACTGGAATAGAGTCGAGGTTTGTTGGAGAGGTTTCGAGACTCGCACTGGACCTCTCGCTGTCTGAGGCGAATGAAGTTGCTGAGGAGATATATTCTTGGTATTCAGACCATTTGACAACTCCTCCCCGAGGAAAGCAATTTTCTGAATGTTATGAACTTGTGTCTGAAATAGAATTCAAACCGACAAAAGAGTATCAGGAACTGTACGAATATGTGTTCTCTAAGATGAAGGAGATAATTTAATTTAGGGATATGATAAAGATTCTGGATAAAAATAACGGAGAGGGGTTAGATTGGTATATCCAACCGCTTTTCTATCCTCTCAATCTCCTTCTTTATGAGTGTCAGATGTGTTCTCTCAATTGTGTGTCCAGCAAGCCTCCACACAAACCAGAATGACCTCACATGGTCTTCTGGTGATAACTTCCAATCTTCTTTTGTTGTCTGTTCTATCCCTTCTGCATACCTCAAAAGTTCTCCCATCACATCATCAGATATCCACCCTACCTCAACATAGTATTCAAGAAGCTCAGGGAGGTTGTTCGTTCCAACACGTGCAGTCAGAAACTCTATCCACTTCATGGCAAGTCTTCTGCTCTGATAGTCTGAACCAATTTTCGTGAGAATTGGAGACGAGACTTTTTGCTTCTCTTCGTAGTCCACCTCATCAGTCCCTTTCTCAAGTACATCCTTCTCAAGCTCGTCGATAATATCGATGGACTTCTCCACCTCTTCCTTTTCACTTCTGTTCTTATCTCTATACCCTTTATCCATCTCAATCTCTTCTGTCTTCTTCGTCAAACTCTCAATCTTCTCTCTGCAAATGTTACTATTCCATAG
>QMVI01000048.1 GCA_003661015.1 Methanosarcinales archaeon
CTGTCAAGCACGCCAGATGAGGACAGACCGAGCGTTCAGATTGGAGACCCATATACTGAAAAGCTGATAATAGAAGCCACTCTCGAAGCCATGGACAGAGGGATAGTCGAGGCCTGCAAGGATTTGGGAGCCGCAGGACTTGCTGGTGCGAGCTCTGAGATGGCTGCTGGTGGGGGACTTGGAATCAGAATATTTGCTGATGCGGTTCCGTTGAGAGAAAAAGGACTCACAACTTACGAAATACTGTTAGCAGAATCTCAGGAGAGGATGATAATCGAGGTCAGACCTGAAAATGTTGAGGAGATTGCCGAGATAGCTCGCAAGTATGACATAGCATTTGGTGTTGTGGGTGTTCTAACGCAAGAAAAGAAATTTGTGGTCGAGCACAATGGAGAGGTGGTTGTTGACCTTCCGATGGATTTGCTCGTTGGCGGAGCCCCCCCCTATGATAGAAAGGCAAGGAAGAGAAGAGCATACATCCCGCCCCTTACTTTGACCGAAGTGTCTGATTACCGCAACGCAATTTTGAAAATACTGTCTTCTCCGAATGTCGCATTCAAGGACTGGGTGTTCAGGCAGTATGATCATGAAGTACAGATAAGAACACATGTGAAGCCGGGTGAGGACTGTGGTGTTTTACTTGACCCGATGTGTGAGCATATGATTGCGCTGTCTTGCGGATGCAACCCGAGACATGTTGCTCTCAATCCGTATGAGGGAACAAAATTGAGTATAATCGAGAACTCTTCGAACCTTGCGGTAGTGGGTGCAGAACCCATATGTATTGTGAACTGCCTGAACTTTGGAAATCCTGAGGATGAGGAGGTGTATTGGGATTTCAGGGAAAGTGTAAGAGGTTTGGGAGACGGAGCAAGAGAAATTGGTGTTCCTGTTGTGGGGGGGAACGTTTCGTTCTACAACGAAAGTGAGGAGTTTGGCACAGAAGTCCTCCCAACACCTTCCATAGGAATGGTTGGAATCCTTCCCAGGATGAGAGTACCATCGATGTATCTGAGTGAGGGAGACTCCATCGTACTTGTTGGCGCAACGTACGATGAGATGCTGGGAAGCGAATTTTATGGATGCTATGGTGTTTTATCTGAATCGAACGCACCCAAGTTCAGAAGTGAGTATGTGAATAACATCAAGAAGGTCAGAGAAGTTGTGAGAGAGGGGATTGTGAACTCTGCTCATGACCTGTCGATTGGAGGTCTTGCAGTGGGGATATGCAAGATGGCTCTAAAATGCGGAGCAGAAGTCAGACTGGAGTCCAATAGTGGGACATTGAATACACTGCTGTTCTCAGAGACATATGGCAGGTTCGTTCTCGGTGTTGAAGAGGAGCTCGTTGATGAGGTCTTATCAAAGACAGGCGGACAGGTGATAGGAAAAGCAGGAGGTGGAAGGATAAAGATAAACGATATATTGCTTGATTTGTCAGATGTTCAGACCGCTTTATCATCTCTTACGAAAACGATGATTGGAGATGAAAATGAGAGGAAGTAAGTCAAAGAGGAGCAAGTTTCTATCTCTGATCGAGAAGAATCCGAGGGTTATTAGAGATATGGGGGAGGGTGCAAAGATACTGTATCTGGGAGCTGGTGCTGGAACAACGCTGAGGTTCATGCTCGAACTAATACCACACTCGCATGTATATGCGGTGGAGATTGCACCAAAGCCGATGAGAAGACTCCTCTCGCTCTTCAAGGGAAATGAAAGGGTGATACCCATACTCGAGGATGCAAACCATCCGGAAAGATATTCAGGGATAGTGGAAAAGGTAGATATGATATATCAGGATGTTGCACAGCCAAATCAAGCAGATATTGCAATCAAGAATGCCAGATATTTTCTTGACAGGGGGTTGCTGATAATGATGTGCAAACTCAAAAGTATAGACTTTTCAGCTCCCCATTCAAAAATTGTGAATGAAGTGAGGAGGGAACTCGAGGAAGAGTTCAAAATAGACGAGGTTATTAAATTACCCTATCATAAAGACCATGTTTGCTTTGTTGCAAGGAGGAGATATGATGAAGATAGTGGTGCTTGAACATGAGGAGTGTTATGATGGCTCCCAACTCTCTCCCCTATGGGCACTATCGAAGAGGGTGAAGGGCGATTCGATTGTGGCTTTCAAGGGGCCAATGAACGTGGTGGATATAAAGGATGCAGAGGACACAGACATCAGAGGAGATGAACTTATACACTTCATCATGGAGAGATTTTCAAATCCACCAACCATGATGGAGGCATATCTCATCCAGAGATTGTTTTTATGTTGTTTGTGTGATGTACTGAGGGAAGAAGGATTCGATGTGGTGAGAAAAGGAGGGGACCTCTACATGGGGGAAGGCAAGCTTACAGTATCCATAGCATCCATATCTCCCTCTTCCGAGAAGTTTCATTGTGGAGTGAACCTCACAACAAGTGGTACTCCTGAGGACGTGGAGGTCTCTGCCATCCATGTAAAGGACTGGAAGGCATTTGCAGAGAACGTTGCTATGAGGTTTGTGTCTGAACTCGATGACATAGAGAGAGATATATCAAAAAGTAGAACATTGTAATTATGAGAGCTATGAGAGTTGGAGTATGGACAATACTGCTGATAATTGTATTGTTGATGATTGTGCTAATGTTAGCGGGCGGTGGGGAGTACGGCGGAGTTATAATGATCGGCCCCATCCCCATTGTCTTCGGCTCAAACTACAAATGGGCAGTTTTTGCAGTGATACTTACCCTCATCCTGATGTCGGTGGCTTTCGTATGGATGTACTCATACTGAATTGGAGGGGTCCAAATGACCCACTCGCAGGTGGCTCAGAGACGTATTTGATGGAGGTTGCAAAGAGACTCTCCTCAAAATACAGAATAACACTGGTCTGCAGAAGACCGAAGGGACTTCCAAAGGAGGAAGTTGTGGATGGTGTGAGAGTTGTGAGGGTAGGGGGGCAGTATACGGTATATTTGAGAGCAGCCCTTGAGTATATGAAAAGAGGTGCGGATTTTGTGATAGACAATATAAATGGCATCCCCTTCTTCACTCCTCTCTATGTCAGGAAGCCAAAGCTCGCCATAATCCACCATCTCGCAAGAGAGATATTCTTTCTGGAGCTACCCTATCCGCTTGCAGTGGTTGGGTGGCTGGCAGAAAACTCGATACCCTTCATATACAGAAAAGTGAAGTTCGGAGTCGTGAGTTAGAGTACATATTCAGAAGTTGTGAAGTTCGGAATACCTGAAGAGAATGTGAGCATACTTGGTGAGGGAATAAATCCACCGAGGTTGAGAGGCTTTCCAAAGGAGAAAGAACCCACCCTCATATATGTCGGGAGACTCAAAAAATACAAGAGGGTAGAGATGCTTATTGAAGCATCTACCATACTGAAAAACGAGTTTCCTGAGTTGAAGGTGTGGATAGTTGGAAGCGGAGATATGGAGCCTGAACTACGGAAAAATTCTAAAGAATGGATTCATTTTTTTGGGTTCGTAGATGAAGAAAAGAAGTGGGAGCTTCTTGAGAGGGCATGGATATTCGTGATGCCTTCTGTAAAGGAGGGATTCGGTTTGACGATTGCGGAGGCTGAGGCGTGTGGCCTTCCTGCGGTGGGCTTCAACGTTCCAGGAGTCAGAGATTCGATTTAGGACAGATACTCGGGGTTGCTGGTTGATGAGGAAACACCTCAAGCACTTGCTCGTGGGATAAAATGGCTTCTTGAGGGAAATAGGTGGGCAGAGATTGGAAAGAATGCAAAAGAATGGGCAAAAAAATTCAGCTGGGATGAGGTTGCAAACAGACTGGACAAACTGATACAGGGTGATTGAATGGATAAAAATGATATCAGCGAAGTAAGGTTCATAGGAGTTCCCACAAAGATAATCAAACCCGGAGATGACATCTTTGAGTGTTTTATCGAGGCGATTGAGAACAATGGAATTGAGATACAAGAGGGAGACATAATCGTTGTCTCGGAGTGTGCGGTTGCGAGTGCAGAAGGCAGGATAATCAGATTATGCGAAGTATCACCCAGCACCAAAGCAGTAGAACTTGGGAAGAAGTATTCGATAGAACCAGAACTCATGGAGCTAATAATCAAAAGCTCTGATGCAATAGTAGGAGGAATCCCCGGGTTCGTACTTACGCTCAAAGATGGATTTCTCTGTCCAAACGCAGGAATCGACTCATCAAATGTGCCAGAGGGCTGTGTGGCTCTCATGCCAGAGAACCCAGAAAGAAGTGCGAGAGAGTTGAGGATGAAGATTGAGGAAAAGACTGGTAAGAAAGTGGGGGTTGTAATCGCAGATTCAAGAACCCACCCTCTCAGACTCGGATGTGTTGGTATCGCTCTTGCATGCTCTGGTTTCAGGGGGGTGAAGGATATGAGAGGGAAACTTGATTTGTTTGGCAAGCCACTCAAAATAACGAGAAGTGCTGTTGCAGATAACATCGTTTCAGGAGCCCAGCTCGTGATGGGAGAAAGCGATGAGGGAGTACCTTTTGTGATTGTTCGTGGGGTTGATGTGGAGCTCGACGATTCTGATGAACCGATTCCAACAGTTCCACCAGCAGAATGTCTTTATTTTGGTTTGATTAGAAGCTTATAAACTCCCTATGAATCTCATAAACTCCCTATGAATCTCCATAGAGAATCCCCAACATAATGCACATTTTTAACAACCTTTCCCCTCCTTCCAACCATCTCTCCCCCATCCACAAGAGCCTTCCCCATGCACAGATATTTTCCATGCTCCTCCTCTTTGACAAACACTGTATCACCTTCACGAATTGACTCATCTGAATAAACAACACCCGGTCCCATAACATCAGCCCCCCTCACAATATGAGGAACAGCCCCTCTATCCACCACAACCCCTCCCTTTGAAATATCATTTTTAAGAGCAAAGTTCAGAGTCGGAACAATCTCATCTTTCAAATAAAGAGCTATGGCATCTCTCTTGACGAGAACGATACCTTGAAACTCAGCATGGTCGATAGCAACGTATTCCATCCTGTCTTCTAACCTGAACTCCTCACACCATTTCTTGAGTGCATTCAAGACCTTCTTTACCTCCCCTCCCCTCAGATGATGTCTCTTTTTTACCTTCATTCACTCACCAATTCTTCTTGATTCGATAAGTTTAAGTAGAGTGCGGTGGATGATGCATTTGCCAGCTGTTATCAGGAAGGTGAAGGTTGGATGGGAACAAGACCTCTCGATGTTCTTAATGATGCTCTTGGTAGTTCGGTTCTTGTCAGGCTGAAGGGTGCAAGAGAGTTCAGAGGAACCCTCACAGGCTATGACATCCACATGAACCTCGTGCTTGAAGAGGCAGAGGAGATATTGGAAGATGGAACGAGAAAGCTGGGTGTTGTGATTGTGAGAGGAGACAATATTGTTTATGTCTCTCCATAAGGTGGTGCTATGTCAAAGGGAACACCCTCGATGAAGGGAGGAAAGAAGACTCACATCAGATGCAGGAGATGTGGTAGAGTCTCATATCATAAACGCAAAAAGGTTTGTGCTTCTTGTGGATTTGGTCGCTCTGCGAGGAGGCGCTCCTACAGCTGGAGGAAGAAATAATGCCTCGCAGGTGATTCAATTGAGGGATGCGTGTGGGGTAGTTGGGGTGTGTTTAACACAGGACTCCACAAGAGACGTATTTCCTGTTTTATATTATGCGTTGTATGCTCTGCAACATCGAGGGCAAGAATCTGCTGGTATCTCTATTTTCAGGGAGAGAATGATAACAAAGAAAGGGATGGGTCTTGTGAGCGATGTATTCACCAATGCATTTACAACGGTTTTGGAAGGGAAGATAGGAATAGGGCATGTTAGATACTCAACAACAGGCGAGTCAGATATTATAAACTGTCAGCCGTTCGTTGTTAGTTCCGAGGGGAGGGAGATTGCAATTGCACACAATGGCAATCTTGTGAATGCTATTGAGTTGAAACATGAGCTTCAGAAGGAAGGTGCAGTCTTCATATCCACATCAGACACCGAGGTGATTGCCCAGTTGCTTGCGAGAGAGATGAGGAGAAGAGACGAACTCGAAGCAATCTCCTTTTTGATGAGGGTTTTGAGAGGTTCTTACTCTCTTGTCATTCTTATAAACGATACACTCTATGCAATCAGAGATCCCTATGGTGTGAAACCGCTGTGCATAGGGAGATTGGAGGATGGGTATGTTGTTGCCTCGGAGAGTGCAGTTATCGATACACTTGAGGGAAAACTTATGAGGGATGTGAAACCGGGCGAAGTCATCATCATAAGAGATGGTGAAATGGAGAGTCAGAGGCTGTACAAACTAAACACAAAAGCTCATTGCGTGTTTGAATACATATACTTTGCAAGACCGGACTCCATAATAGATGGGAAACTGGTGTACGATGTCAGGATAAAGATTGGAGAGACGCTGTGGGATGAACATCCCATCGATGCAGACGTTGTATCTCCTGTTCCAGACTCTGGGATCACGTTCGCCATTGGATTCTCTCGACGTTCGGGAATTGAGTACCTCGAAGGCCTCATAAAGAACAGATATGTTGGGAGAACTTTCATCATGCCAGCCCAGAGAGAGAGGGAGCTTGCTGTGAGACTCAAGCTCAACACCATCAGCTCAAACATAGAAGGAAAAAATATCGTTCTTGTTGATGACAGCATCGTCAGAGGAACAACCTCGAGGAGGATAGTTGATATGGTCAGAGCATGCAATCCGAAGAGCATACATCTGAGAATAGGGAGCCCGCCAATAAAATCACCTTGTTATCTTGGCATAGACATGCCAACACGTGAGGAGCTGGTGGCTTCATCCAGAACCACAGATGAGATTGCTCGTGTTGTCGGTGTGGACTCTCTTGGATATCTGAGCATTGATGGGCTTGTGGATGCGATTGGCATGGGGGAAGATGATTTATGTTTGGGGTGTCTCACAGGAGTTTACCCAATGGAGATACCTGGAGAGAAATGTAAAGCTATTCAGGCAAGACTATCCAATTATATAATATAAATACCTAAAATTTTTAGGGATACCTATTTTTATTCCTAACATATATGTGGTGTGTGTTGTCTTGGATGGATGCAGGTGGAGGTCTGATGAACAAAGTACGTTTGAATGAACTCAAACCATACGAGGAGGGTGTGGTTGTGGAACTCATGGCAGGGAAAGGCTTGACCAGAAGACTGTGTGAGATGGGGATAGTTCCCGGAGCAAAGGTCAAAGTTCTTCTAATAGGACACGGTCCAATTGTGGTTGAGACAATGGGTTCAAGGATTGCTATTGGGAGGGGAATGGCATCCAAGATTCTTGTTGAGAAGATTCGTAAATGAGCTGACATATCGTGATTATTGACTTATGGAGAGTACATGGTTATGGAGGATGCATAAATGAGAACAGATACTCCACAACCTAAAAACGATGAACCAAGAGTGAGGATTGCCCTGATAGGCAATCCCAATGTTGGAAAGACAACTCTTTTCAATGAGTTGACAGGAGCCAATCAGAGCATTGGAAACTGGCCCGGTGTTACAGTCGAGAAGAAGGAGGGAGTTTTCGTCCACAAAGGTGTCAGGGTGGAGGTTGTTGACCTCCCTGGGCTGTATGGTTTTGGCTCTGACTCGGTTGCAGAGAAAATAGCAAGGGATTACCTCATAAACGAGAAACCAGATGTTGTTGTGGACATTGTGGAC
>QMVI01000049.1 GCA_003661015.1 Methanosarcinales archaeon
ATCTGAATCATAGCTAATCCCGATATCCAATACCCAAAATATCTTTGGGTCTGCTATTGACCAGTTCTCCACAACCTCATCCGTAATCAGGTAGTTCGGTATCACCAGCCTCTTATTTTCCCAAGTTCTCAAAACAGTGTAAAAGAGACTTATATCCTCTATTTGTCCATATTTATTTTTGAACGTGACATAATCGCCAACCCTGAACGGTTGAAATACACTGAGCATGACACCTGACAAAAGACCTCCAATAACTTTCTGAGCTGCAAGACCTATTACTATGCCCGCAAACCCTGCACTTGCCAGTAGGGCAACAGATATAGAACGTAATTGTGGGAAGAGAGATATGACTGCAATAATCCCCACCAAGTAAATAATAGCTGTAAAAAGTCTTTTCAGAAATGCATATTGAGTTGCAAATCTCTTCTCATCTATTATATCAAATTTTTTTTCGATTATTCTTGAATATTGTCTGTCTAAAAATTTCCTCACAAGTTTTGCAATAAAGGCTGTGATTATGATTATAATCAAGCCGATGAAAAGTCTCCATATGACCTCCCCAAACACTTCCCACATCTCTATATTCAAACTCATTGCCATATCCCTCCCACAAAGTCTGAGGTTTATGAATATTTTATGAAGGATATTTTATAAGAGATTATGCCTATTATTTTATGTGAGACAGAAGACTGAAACTGTGTTTGGGCTACTTTCACCACGTATCCTAAAAGCACTATCTGAATTTGGATTCACACAGCCAACACTACCTCAGAAACTGGCAATACCTGAGATACTGGAAGATAAAAACGTCTTGGTTGTAGCACCGACTGGAAGTGGAAAAACAGAAAGTGCAATGCTGCCCATACTCACAAAGCTTGAAAGTGATACTACCGAGGGCATAAAAGCACTGTATATAACACCCTTAAGGGCACTAAACCGAGACATGCTAAGGAGAATGGAAAGATGGAGTGAAATCACTGGGATAGATATACAAGTCAGACATGGCGATACCCCTTCATCCGTTAGAAGAAAACAGTCTGAGAAACCTCCAGATGTTTTGATAACAACACCCGAAACCCTTCAAATTCTATTCGTAGGGAAGAGACTCAGAAAACATCTGAAGAGTGTTAGATATGTTGTTATCGATGAGGTTCATGAGCTTGCATCCTCGAAAAGAGGTATTCAGTTGTCCATAGCTCTTGAGAGGCTTGTTGAGATGAGTGGGGAGTTTGTCAGGATTGGTCTCTCTGCAACTGTTGGAGATTTAGAAGAGGTTGCCTAGTTTGTTGGTGGTGTGGGCAGAGATGTGAAAATAATCAACGCAACCCTCGAAAGTCCTATGGATATGAGAGTTATTTCGCCCCGTGTAAAGAAAGAGGACTATGAACTTGCAAAAAGAATATCAACGTCTCCTGAAATGGCAGCATGTTTGAGGAAAATGGCAGAAATAATATAGTCTCATAAGTCAGTGTTGATATTCGTTAATACGAGAGCTACTGCAGAGGTTATAGGCTCGAGACTAAAGCTTATGGGACTGCCAATAGAAGTCCACCACGGCTCTCTCTCGAGAGATGTGAGAGTTTCTGTTGAGGAAAAATTCAAGAAGGGGGAATTGAAGGGGCTTGTGTGCACATCTTCGATGGAACTTGGCATAGACATAGGCAATGTTGACCATGTCATTCAGTACAACTCGCCGAGAGAAGTTCAGAGAGCAATCCAAAGAGTGGGGCGCTCAGGACATTCTCTCGACAGGGTGTCTGATGGAACTATGATTGCTATGGGTTTTGATGACATACTCGAATGTTGTGTGATTGCAAGAATGGCACTGACGGGCATCATAGAATCGTTCAAAGTCAGAAAGAATGCAAAAGATGTCTTGGCAAATCAGCTCTGTGCATATGTTATGGAAGGTGAACAAGACTTGTACAAATTCTACAACATAGTCAAAAGAGCCTATCCGTACAGAGACCTCACTTTTGAAGAGCTTTCTGAGGTTGCTGTTGAGCTTGAAGAGGCTGGGCTTATAAGAAGGATGGATGGATATGTGAGAAAGAGAAGAAGAGCAACATCGTACTTCTACGATAATATCTCAATGATACCTGACGAGAAGAAATACGAGGTTCGGGATATAGTAAGTGATTCCATTATTGGGACACTTGATGAGGCTTTTGTTGTGAATACTGGGACACCGGGAACGACATTCATTACAAAAGGTGAGATGTGGAGGATTGTAGAGGTGGATGTGGAGCATCACAGAATCCTCGTAGAGCCTGTTGTTGTAGAAGGGGAGGTTCCAAACTGGGTTGGTGAGGAGATTCCGGTTCCGTTTGAGGTTGCCCGAGAAGTTGGTATTCTCAGAGGAATCATATTCAACAAGACTATGAGAATCGATGAGATTGCAGAAATGTACCACACCGACCGTCAGACACTTAGCAAGGTATTTGGCATAATAAAGAAGCATAAAGGTGAAGTTCCAGACGAGAGGACAGTTGTTGTTGAGGAACACAGAGATGAGAGCTCCATAGTCATCAATGCCTGCTTTGGACATAAAGTCAATGAGACCCTTGGCAGATTCATAGTTGCCCTCCTGTCCTACAGAGCTGGTTCGAGCATTGGAATGGAAATTGACCCATACCGGATAAAGCTAAAAGTCCCATGGGGATTGAGGGCAGGGGATGTAATTTCCCTGTTGAAAGAAAGCGTGCCAGAACATATTGAAGCGGTCATAGAACTATCTCTCAAAGGAACGAACCTCTTCAGATGGAAGTTTGTCAATGTTGCAAAAAGATTTGGCATAATATCCAAGGATGTTGATTGGAGCAAGGTCAATCTGAGAAGATTGCTGGATGTTTATCAGGGAACGTTTGTGTATAGAGAAACGATAGACGAGATTCTGTATGAGCGTATGGATGTTGAGAGAGCCAAATTAGTTCTTGACATGATACGAAGGGGTGAGATGAAAGTTGTGGAAGGGGAGGCAAGTGTTATTGGTAAAGCTGGCTTCTCATCCGCAAGAGATTTGCTGATAAACGAAAGAGGGGAGGCAAGTGTTCTTGAAGCATTCAAAGAGAGACTTAATAGAGAGCAGGTGATACTGTTTTGTGTTGCATGCAAGAATTACAAACAGAAGATAGAGGTTTCAAGAGTTCCAGAACAGCCCAGATGTCCTGTTTGTGGGTCGATGATGTTAGCAGCTCTGAAACCTTGGGAAGAAGAATATGTGGAGTATGTGAAAAGACATGGCTTGAAGGGGAAAGAAAAAAGTAAGGTGGAGAGGATTTTCCGCAATGCAAATATCGTGATGTCGTTTGGAAAAAGAGCTGTGATAGCACTTGCTGCGAGGGGAGTTGGACCAGAGACTGCTGTCAGAATTCTGAACAAACTGAGAGAGAAAGAGGATGATTTTTACCGAGATATTCTGGAGGCTGAGAGAGAATATGCAAGGACAAAGAGATTCTGGGATTGAACAAGATATGGAAGTTCCACCATGTACGAAATGTGGTTCGCCATCGATAATATTCCAACGTTATTCAGGTCTTCATCTGTGTAAGAAGCATTTCATCGAGGATGTCGAGAGGAAAGTGAAGAGGAGAATAAGAAAAAAAAGAATGATTGAACAGGGGGATAAGATAGCAATTGCTTTGAGTGGTGGTAAGGACAGCTCTGCACTTTTAATACTTTTTAAAAAAATAACCAAAATGAGGAGAGATGTCGAACTTGTTGCTATTTCAGTCGACGAGGGAATTGCAGAATATCGCCCAAAAACACTTGAAAGGGCGAAATCCCTCGCAGACAAACTAAATGTGCCACACATCATAAGAAGTTTTGAGGATGTGTATGGAAACTCTCTTGACGAGTTGGTGAAAAAGGCGGAAAAGAAATACGGATTGATGGGGGGGTGCAGTCTGTGTGGGGTCTTGAGAAAGAGACTCCTCAACAGCATTTCAAGGGAGATTGGTGCAACAAAGTTAGCTGTGGGTCATAATTTGGACGATGAGGCACAGACAATACTGATGAACTACCTGAGAGGAGATGTCGAAAGACTGCTGAGATTATCTCCAAGAAAAGAAAGAGAGGAATTTATACCAAGAATAAAGCCTCTTGTAGAGGTTCCTGAGAAAGAGGTTGCTCTTTATTCTCTTTTGCATGGTGTTGAAATCGAGCATGAAGAGTGTCCATATGCAAGCGAGTCATATAGATTCGATGTCAGAGACTTTCTCAACTATTTTGAAATGGGGCATCCCGGGACAAAATACTCACTTCTGAGAGGATATGAAAAATTGATTGATATGATTGGTGTGATGGATACCTTGCCAAAGGAATTCTTCGAGCTATCGTCATGTGTAAGGTGTGGTGAACCAACCAGCGGAAAAATGTGCAAGGTGTGTGAAATCCTCGAGAAGCTTGGAACTTAAGGGCAATTATGAAAAAGATGCACGGTTTCTGTCGTATTTATTTACTTTCAGTTATATTTTCAGGGACATATATCACCCGTCCATCCTCGAGCCTATAAGCCACTCCCATCTTCACACCTTGCCCTCCTCCAAGCTTATCTGTCATGTTCAGCACTTTTATTTCATTCCCCTCTTTGATGATTATCTGCATATCTGATGAGCCCGGATTCTTAACAATCGTTATATCTTGGTCTTGAAGAACTAACTCAGGCAGGTTGTAGAATAGTACTATTGCCACAAGCAAAGCAACCGCAAACACCATTGCCACATCGAAAAGATTTGCAACTCCCTCCATGGGTGTTATATCCTCATCATCCAACCCGGGATTCTTTCTCCTGCCATTTCTCCTTCTCATGAATAACCTCCTCGAAGATTCTTAAAATGTAGTCGATATCACTGAGATCCTGAGCATACCATCTCCCCCTGACAACAGTTATCGTATAAAGAATTACTGCAATTGAGAGACCAAGAACTGTTGTTGAGAAAGCCATTATGAGATTGTTTACCATTTGCTCTACATTTCCACTCAGAAGCCCAGAGAGTGCGGGACCCATTGGAATAAGGGTTCCCATTAACCCCAACATTGGACCAATTTTTGCTCCTATCTTGGTTTTCTCTACTGATTTTGATATTTTTATCTCATAATCCTCATATAATTTATCTAATTTGAGACTAAGTGTGTTTTTCTCTATTGCATCAGACAGATCAATCAAAAATTTTTTAAGCATTTGATTTCCTTTCATATTTTTAAGTAAACTGACTGCATCATTTACATTTCCATTGCCAAACATTTCGGCAGACTTTATTACCATACTTTCAATCTCCTCTGGGTTTCTATATCGGGTTGTCCATTCAGATAGAAACATGCCAAAATTGAGCAATGACCAAGAGAGAATTCCAATCAGCATAAATATGACTGGATAGAGAAGAGAGGTCGAAATTATATACAAAACTGACAGAACAGACGTAAACATACTCATCAACATACCCCCCTGAACCTCGACAGCAAGAACCCTGCCAACACGATGCCACTCAACATACTAAACGAGACTACAACATTACCTACATCCATACTCCCTGTTTCAATTAGTACTCCTCTGGACTGTATATACGCGGGAATCAGTAGTGCTGCCAAAATGTAAAACATTCCAAGGAATAACATTACATTACCCAGAAGGTATGGACCTTTTCTTGTCAATGAGTTTACCTTCTTCGCCAATAGTACGGTGGTAGTTATGGTTAAGATAAATGTGATGCCAACTGCAAAACCAACTTGTAAGGGAGTTGTATCTGTCATGTGTATTAGGATTGAGCATGCAAAAAAGGTGGCAGCCATACATACTGGACAAGGAACTGAAAGTAAGAGGAAAGACCTTCTTGAAACATCGCGCCCCTTACAGAACTCTCTGGCGGTATAAAGCCCGCCAATAACAAGCATTATCGCAAGTAGTGTATGCAAAAAAAGTCCCATAGACAACAAAGAGCGTGTCGCACTAATGGGTATCATATCCGAAAGAATACTAAATACCATAGACAGTACCAAATATGCTGTGGAAATCATCACAATTTCCTCTTTTTTTAGTGAGGTGAGACCACAGCCAAGTCCACTCTTAATACCAAATAGTGCTATGCCGATAAGAACTGATAATGTAAGTGGTAAGGAGTCCATCGTATAAAACAAATTATTTTTAATATTTGAAACTTTTTTATTATGACATACTTTTATAAAAATTGTTATTAAAAGGTAATACTAATTCTAACAAAAATAAGAGCCTCGGGGGGGATTCGAACCCCCGACCTCTTCCTTACCAAGGAAGCGCTATGCCACCTTAGCCACCGAGGCAGATTATTAATATTTTTTTAAAGTTTTTCAAACTTTCTCTTCAACATTTCATCAACCTGAGAGGCAACCTCTCCAAGCTTCGCAATTGTCTCATCCCTTTTCCTACCCTTCACAATTATACTCATGAAAGGGTCGCCTTCATTGTATATTTCACCCTCCTGTGGAACATCCCTCACCACTCCTTTTTTCCACATCTCTTTGAGCTTTTCTGACAGAGAACTTGATATCCGAATGTTGACTGGTGAATAGTATATGCCTCTCGCCCATACTGAGTTGTGAGAACACTCTGGGAGATGTAGATTGTGGAAAGACTTCATGTGCCAGTCAAATAGACTTATGTTGAGTGAGAGGTCAACTGTGTCTATACTACCTTGAAACCTTGGATTCACCTCAATCACCCACCATTTTTCATTCCCAACCACAATATCCACACCACATGAGCCGAGCAATCCCATCTCAATACACATCCTCTCGATGGTTGAAAGAGCAGTTGTGGGTACACATTGTTCGAGAGGAGTTATGTTGCCGGAATACTCCATGTTATGTGCATGAAGAAAGTCAGTTCCAATGAGTTGTTCATTCAATGCAACAATCTTCGCCTCTTCCTTTGACACTACAAGTGATACACTGGCATCTCGTCCTTCCACATACTCTTGAATTATGTAATCCACTTCATTCTTCTCAAACCTCTCGAGAGATAGTGATAACTCATTATCATTTCTCACTACAATAACATCCTTCCCCCCTGCCCCAACTCTCGGTTTTACAACAGCCGGATATTCCACATTCTCTTCTCTAAATTCTCTTGGGTGGGGTATATTCATTTTTTTGAGAGTTTTTTGGAGATTCTTTTTATCCACAATCTTTTCTGCATGTTTATATGGTATATTGTAAGGCAGTTCAAAATCTCGTACATGATTCAACATACCGTTCTCAACTCCGAGCCATCCCCCTGCAACCATACACTCATATTCGCCTTTGTTCACCAGTTCCTGCCCAATCGTAAATGCATCTAATGGACTTTGAACTATTATGAGTTCTTCTACCATTGAACATAAATCAAAATCAGCATAATGGTCTATTGCACCAACCCTATACCCCCCTCTGATGGCAGACTGAACTAATGGCCGTGATGGAGAGCCTATGATCAATATCCTTTCTGGCAAGTCAGATATCAGCATTCCAATCACTTAGAGTCTCCTATACTCTTTTCTAAGCCTCTAAATATCTCCATCTATATCTATGCTATACAAATCACAAGTTCCCAGACCTGCTTTACTCGCTATCCTGAGATAGAGAACCTCTTGGGGGTCTATCCCCATGAGATATGCTCCAACCGCATCACAGGAAACTGGGTTGTTGGATG
>QMVI01000050.1 GCA_003661015.1 Methanosarcinales archaeon
CCACAAGCAGAATCTCTTCCTTTCCGAGAGGTACGTGGGTCACATATGAGTTCTCACCCTTGCTGACAACCACCCTCACATCCACGTTCTCATCTGCCCCCTGCAATGGATTTTCTACTTTGTGGGTGGTGGAACATTCAATACACCTCACGACCCACATTTTGTTCGTTTTTAGCACTTTGTGTGTTTTTGTCTCATTGCATGTTGGACAATATACTTCAATCTTCATACAATCCTCCACCATGCCTTATTTTTACAGCGACACCCTTCATAGCTTCCATCATCTCTCTCGCACACAGCATCGCCTCACCAACCGCCAAAAGCTCATCGCTCTCATCAACAACCAGCACTTCATCCCTACCCCTTATTTCTTTATCACAAGAAACAACAAACTTCGCAAAAGCACTCCTACCTTCTCTTACAAAGGGTACCGCCTCTTCCGATAACACAACCCTATGCCTCATTGGTCTGTGAAATGATTTCAGCATCTCCCCGCCTCGCATACCAAGTACCAAAAGTCCATCCTTTGCTCTCAGTGTAGCCACATGTTCTCCAGACAATTTTATCTGCCTGACCCTTCCAGTAGAAGAAAATGTAAAATCCACATTATGTGGAAAGAGAACTCTCCCTGAACCTCTCCCAAACTGATAATCAGCAATCATCCTAACCTTCTTCAGAGCTTTATTATGTTGCTCGTCTTCGTCCATATTTCTCAAGCTCGCAAGTATATAAACCCAACAAAATTATCTATTATCATTATTTATAACTTTTACTTATGGTGGTTTATGTAGTGTGAAAACATCCCTCCAGAATTAAGAAAACCAATAGAAGAATTGAGGTTCTTGCTTGATAGAGGGTATCCCAAGAGCTATGCTGTGAAATTCATATCTGACCATCATCGCCTTCATAATCAGTACAGATACATACTTTCGAGAGTCGTCCATTCAACGTCTACTGTGGATGTGAGGAGGCGTAAAACAGTAGGGTGTGATGAACTTGGGGGGGAAATCTTGTGGATAGATGGTTATAATGTGATAATAACCGTTGAACACCTTATAACAGGAGAACATCTTTTTTTATGTGATGATGGATTTCTTAGAGATATAAAAGGGGTTTTCAGAAGCTATAAACTCACAGAATCATCAAAAAAATCTGTTAATCTGATACTGGACTTTATTGGCTATATTAAGCCAGAGTATACGTATTTTATTTTGGATGAGAAGATATCCAAGAGTGGAGAGCTTGCAGGGTATATAAGAAGGGAGCTAAAATCAAGGGGGATGAAAGGGGAAGTAAAGCTGTCAGATTGTGTGGATTCTGAACTGAAGAATGTAAAAAATGGGATAGTTGCAACTGCAGATGGCATCATTGTGGATGCTGTGGAAAGAGTGGCAGACCTCCCCATGTGTGTGTAGAGGTGGTTGCATGGAGAGAATAGGCATCGTGAGTCCAAATATTGATATAACAGTGGAACTGCTCTCAAAGTCCGTCAGGCGAAAGGGACATACACCCGTCTACATAAATCCTCTCGAGTTTTCAGTTCACATCGGTCGAGAGAAGCCCTCTCCGAGTTACCCAATAGACATGGCTATTATAAGAGATGTGGGGGGTGTTGAGCTAGGTACGGAGGGTGTTTCTTTCAGATTTGAGAGATTGAGGGAAATGTCGAGTGATATCCCAGTAATAAATCCTCCCGACTCCATACTCGTATGTGCAAACAAGTACCTCACTACATCTCTCCTTTTGTCTTATGGGGTGCCAGTGCCTGAGACTCTTCTAACGCAGGACACAAATGAGGCAATAGAATTCATAGAAGAATGTGGTGATGCTGTTGTTAAACCCATCTATGGGTATAAAGGAAAAGGCATTCTTAGATTTCGACCTCCCGTTGAGAGGAACTTGCTTGAAAGCATATTGAAGCAGAGAGGAGTTTTGTATCTTCAGAAGTTTGTCGGAAGTGGGAAAGGTGATGTGAGGGTGTTTGTTGTGGGTAAAGAAGTTTTGGGTGCGGTACGGAGAATACCATCAAATAACTGGATATCGAATCTTTCACAGGGAGCTTCACCCCATCCTTTTGATGTTGATGATGAACTGGTGGACATCTCGTTGAGAGCAAAAGAGGCTGTTGGGATTGAGTTTGGTGGTATCGATATCATCTATGACTCAGAGGGAATATTTGTGTTAGAGGTGAACGCAACACCATCGGTTAGAGGGTTATACAGTGTTGGCATAGACCCCTCGGATAAGATTCTCAACCTCCTTCTTGATAGAGGGTGATTTTTATAGTTGGAAGTTGATAATGATTATGAGATGAGTGTGATTGTATGCATTGCAGAGGATGTTTCCAGTCTCATTGAGGAATTAATCGAACATGAATTAAAGAAAGGGGAAAAACCAGTAGTGATATCGAATCGTGATGAGTTAAAGAATAGGGCTGTAGAGTTGGGAGCAGACATCAGAGATGTTAAAGATGTTGAAGAAATACCCCCTCACCAAGTATTGATTATAGATGCTTCAACCACGCACATAACTGGCAAGTTTGATGGAAAGGTGTGGATTGTTAGTGATGGCAGAAGCAAGTTAGAGTCTGTGGAGGCCATACACTTCATATTGGACTCCGAGGGATACTTTACACATGTTGGTGGACAGATAGAAGGAGTTGATGTGAGGGAAGGAATGCACATAACAGATATTTTGAGAGATAGCCCAGAGAATAGGGTGCAACTTGAAAACAGAATAAAAATGCTCGAGGAAGAAGGAGTTGCAACAACGACTTTGATGCTCAAGGGAGATGAGCCAAGGTGGGTGGAGGTAAGAGAAGAGGGAGTGTGGAGAGGCAAAGAGTTAGTTGAGACAGTTGGTGTGATGCGTGATATAACAGATTTAATACTTCTAGAAAGAGAGATGGAGGAGTTCGATAACAGATTGGTTGACATTTCTACCAGAGCTGGAAGTGTGATATATAGGATGAATATTTTAACGGCCCAATACGACTATATAAGCCCATCTATCGAAACCCTCACAGGCTTTTCTTTGGAGGAGCATATGAGAGACCCAAAACTCCTTGAAAAACTGATACATCCAGAGGATAGAGGAGTAGACAACGGGACATATAGACTCATAAAAAAGGATGGCTCTGTGAGGTGGGTTAGGGAGAGCAGGAGAGTTGTGAGAAGCTCCTCAGGAGTTCCGTGTGCGGTTGAAGTAATTTTAACAGATGTCACAGAACTCATGGATGTTCAGGATAAGATAGGTAAAGAGACAGAGGACATCCGAAGAGCAATAGAAACAGCAAATGTTTTTGTTGTTGTGATTGACGAAATGGGAAGAATAGAGTTTATGAACTCTGAAGCAAGAAAATTAACAGGTTATGATGGAAAAGGTAGGTTATTTGATGAGTTTGTTAGTGAAAAAGATAAGAAGAAGTTCAGAGCATTTATCAGAAATCCAAGGAGAACAGACATTTCGATAATCTCAGCCAGTGGCAAAGAAAGAGTTTTGCATGTTGGTGGAATGAAAACAGGTGATAAATTCTATCTGGTGGGTCTTGACTTAACAGAAAAACTCGGATTACTTGAAGAACATGCGAGAAAGAGACGGGAACTCGAAGAAATGTACAAAAAACTCAAAGAAATTTCAAATATAAGAACAGAATTTATGAACATGGCTGTTCATGATTTGAAAAACCCAATAATAGCATTGAAAGGAAACCTTGAACTCATAAAGAGTAAAGAATTGGATGATGAAGTAAAAAGAAGGATTGAAAATATGGAGGAGATAATAGATGCCCTCTCTATCTTGGTGAATGATTTGAGAGATGCGGTGAAACTAGAATCCCAGAGACTGAAAGTCGATAGGGTTGATTTGTCATCAGTCTTACATAGTGCAGTGAATATGTTGCAGGGAGCTGCTTTTGAAAAAGGACTCAATGTTAAAACCATCATACCCTCCCCGCTTGTGGTGGAAGGGGATGAAGATAGGTTGTTGAGATTGTTTGTCAATTTAATAGGTAATGCGATAAAGTACACAGATAAAGGAACGGTTGGGATTGAAGCTGTAGAAGAAGATGAACACATACACGTAAAGGTGTGGGACACTGGAAGAGGCATTCAAGATGTCGATAAGATTTTTGAAAAGTTTTATGGAGAGGGGATGGGTCTCGGTCTCTACATCGCAAAGAAAGTAGTTGAAGCTCACAGTGGGAGAATATATGCTGAGAGTACAGTTGGCAAAGGTTCCGTCTTCCATGTTTTATTACCAAAACATAAATAATAGTATAACTCTTTTCATTTTATGCTTGTCGTGGTCTCAATTGGAGGCTCTGTGTTCAGCTCGTGGGAGATTTTTAAAAAATATGCTGAAGTAATTGAAATGCTGAAAGGTGAGCATGAGTTGTTTGTGGTGGTGGGGGGTGGTAAGACCGCCAGAGAATACATCCAGATGGCTCGAAAGCTGGGCGCAAGTGAAGGAGTGTGTGATAGGATTGGAATAGAAATCACAAGAATCCATGCACGTTTGTTGATATCTGCTCTTGGTGATTGTGCATATCCTGTTCCACCAGAAGACTACGAGGGTGCAAGACTGGCATCGTTGACGGGTAAAGTGGTTGTGATGGGCGGAGTATCTCCGGGGTATACAACAGATGCAGTCTCAGCAATTCTTGCGGATTATGTAAAGGCTGACCTTTTGGTTTCCCTTACATCGACAGATGGTGTATATGAGAAAGACCCTGAAATGTACCCTGATGCGAGAAAGTTTGACTGTCTCACGTATAAAGAGCTTTTAGAGATAGTAACTGAAACAGAGCTCAAAGCGGGGTCAAAAAGTCCTTTTGATCCTGTTGGTGTGAAGATTGCAGAGAGGTCAAATATAAGCATGGTTATTGCAGATGGAAGAAAACCAGAAAATCTTGCAAGGATTATAAATGGAGAAAAGGTTGGTACGTTTGTTGGTACGGTTGCGGTGAGATGAGTATGTTAACAAAGTCTGAGCTTGAGAAAATACTCGAGAGCTATGATGTTAATAAGATAACGGTATGCACCTTGTGCTCTCACTCGAGTTTACAGATATTCAATGGAGCAAGAAAAGAAGGACTTAAAACGATGGGAATTTGTTTAAGAGGGAGGTCTAAGTTTTATGATGCCTTCCCACTTGGAAAGCCAGACAGAATAGTGGAAGTGGATTCTTATATGGAGTTAATGGATTTGGAAGACTTCCTGTTATCTGAAAATGCAATAATCATACCACATGGTTCTATGGTGGAGTATGTTGGAGCCCAGAACTTTCTGTCCATAAAAGTTCCCACATTCGGAAACAGACATGTACTTGAGTGGGAAGCAGATAGGAGATAGGAAAGAAAATGGCTTGAAGAGGCTGGTGTCTCCACACCCCGGCATTATGATAGTGTAGAAGAGGTTGATAGACCAGTCATAGTAAAGCTCTGGGGGGCAAAGGGAGGAAGAGGATTTTTTGTTGCAAAGGATGCAAAAGAGTTGAGAGAGAAGTTATCGAGACTTGATACAGAGGACTATACAATCCAAGAGTTCGTATTGGGAACGAGGTTTTATCTTCATTACTTTTACTCTCCTATCACAGAGGAAGGATATAAACTCAGCAAAGGCACACTTGAATTGCTTAGCATAGACCGAAGAATAGAAAGTAACGTGGATGAAATATACAAACTTGGCACACCATCTGAAATAGAATCTTTGGGTGTCCCCATCACATATGTGGTGACTGGCAACATTCCCGTTGTCATAAGAGAATCACTCTTGCCAAAGGTATTTGAGATAGGTGAAGCAGTGGTAGAGAAGTCTTTTGAATTGTTTGGTGGTATGATAGGGCCTTTCTCGCTTGAGACGATATGCACAGACAATCTCGAATTCAAGGTTTTTGAAGTTTCAGCGAGAATAGTAGCTGGAACGAATCCGTTCATATCTGGTTCTCCCTATTCAGACCTCATAAGCGAAAAACTTTCAACAGGGAGGAGAATAGCGATAGAAATAAAAAGGGGTATTGAGAAGGATAAATTGAGCGAGGTGCTCTCATGAAGAAATATTTGTTTGTATTGTTGCTTGTTCTATGTATGGGGGTTGCAGGCGGCATCCCCACTCTAAGTAATCCAGTTCCGAGCTCAAATCCTCAAACAAATGTTGGTGACTCGATAACGTTTCAGATTGACTTAAATGTTGGTGCAAACGAGAGTGCAAATGCGACTTGGTATGTTGATGGTACATCTGTCAGTACAAGTTCGAATCTCACAAACACCACACTGAGTTATTCCCCTTCATCTACCTATACATCGAACCCCGGAACATACAATGTAACTGTTTTAGTAACAAATAACGGCACAGATTCTTATACTTGGACATGGAGTGTTGTACCCGCTCCACCCACACTCACATATGACCCCATATCAACCTCAATCACATTACAGCTATCTCAAAGCGAGGATTTTAAGATAAAAGCAGATCAAGATGTGAATGTTAGTTGGGTTCTCAGAGTAAACGGTAGTATTATTGATAGTTTAAATCGCTCAGTGTCTGCAGATGTGTGGGATACATACACATTCAGTGCAAGTTCGATAGGCGATTATACTCTAACAGCTACTGTGTCTAATGCAAACGGCTCAGACTCAGTTAGTTGGGATATAACTGTAATAACACAACCAGTGCTGTCAAATCCAAAACCCTCTTCACCAGTTATAACGGTTGAAGACGAATCTGTCGTTTTTTCAGTTGATGTTGACCAGTTATCAGATGTTAGCTGGTTCATAAATGGCACACTTGTGCAGACAACCACAACAAACGGCACAGTCCAATTTTCACCTTCGTCATCCTACACGGGCGATGTTGGCACATATAATGTTACAGTTGAAGCAAAGGTTGACTCTCTTTCATCAAACTATACATGGATGTGGGAGGTGAAGCCAAAGACATACTACACTGGCAATACAGTATGGGTTGAAGGACAATCATCTACAACATACACATGGACTCCATTGAGTTTTGGATGGTTCTACTACGATATCGATGGTGGTGTTGGCTCTGAGAGTATAACATTCAGGAATATAGATGCCGCCGATAGGGTCGTCAACGAAGGAGATGTCATATACACAACATCCCGAGACCTCGTGAATTATGAATACTCACCATGGGGCAAATACTACGTGATAGGATTCCTTGCAAAGAAGTACTTTGCAGGATACAACGACCAACCTGCAGGTACTGGAAATGTTAACGTACTGAGTAAGGGACAACTCCACCAAGTCCTCATAGACTCGGATGAGAAGAGAACGTTGTACGCAGGAGCATCTATACAGCTTGAAGAAGGGTATGAACTGTTTGCAAGAGAGATTGACCTCGAAGGCAATAGAGTATGGCTTGAGCTGAAGAAGGATGGAGAGGTCGTAGATTCAGACTTTGTCTCGGGTGGTGATACATACATCTACAAGAAAGATGTTGGTGATGTTGAGGATTTACCACTCATACTTGCAAGAGTGGGAGCAGTTTTCAGAGGAACTGAAACCAACGTTGTTTTCCTTCAGGGTCTGTTCCAGATATCTGAGGACTATGATGAGGTGAAGAGCGGAGACAGATATGGAATGATGAAGATATCGAGTGTCAGCTCGAGAACAATAACAATGAAGAGTGATGATGAC
>QMVI01000051.1 GCA_003661015.1 Methanosarcinales archaeon
TGTAGGTCTCCACTGGAACGAGCAAGCACAACCATGATTACGACTCTCAATTTATTTTATGTCAAGTCTCCATCCATCAAGATAAGTTAGACTTCGTGAGAACCTTGCTATGTTTGCTCCCCCTTCACATGCAAGCATAAGTCTTTCGAGACCGAAACCAATTCCAGCCCACGGTTCTGTGATGTTCCAGTTCTCATCGAGTTTGTGAGGACCAAATGCACCAGATGCCACCTCAATACCATTCACAACAACATCCAGACTTTCTCCATAAACTTCGGATTCCTCCCACACAAGTTCGTACTCCACCCCCACCACTTCCATGACGAGTTTTGCAATCTCCACGAGTCTCTCTTCAGCTGGTTTTTCTGGGGAAAGTTCTGCTATGTTCAGCATCGTGAATTCTTGGGTGTGGTGTGTGCCTTTGGATTCCCTTCTGAAACAGGGTCCAACCTCAAATATGGATATCGGTGGTTTCCATATGTTTTTCAACCTTGACCAGAGCGTGTAGAGATTGGGAGCGAGCATCGGCCTCAGACACGTATTTCCATCAACCCAGAAAATCTGGTTCATCAGCGGATGTTCATCGTCTATGCTCATCTTTTGCAGAGCCTCTTTTCTGATGAGTATCGGAGTACTCACCTCAATAAAACCATTTTTCCTCAGTTTCTCTGATATTTCGTCCTCTATTATCTTTAAATAAGGTCTCCTTGAGATTCTTCTGATGATTTCGAGATTTCTCTTTGTATCAGCCACAACTTTCTTCACAATCTCCTCGAATTTTCTGTTCCTCTCCTCTTTTGATTTGAATTTCATGGATATGAAATCATCAGCACCCAACTCAACCAACCTTTGTTTCTGGGTATGTGTGAATTCAATCGTTTCTGAATAATCTTCCAAAAAAATCAGACCCCCTCATACCTTTCTCAACATCCTTCCACCAAATGACTTCAACCTTTCGTCGGGTATCTTACACCTCTTGCATGGTTTGTAGTACCATTTGTGTCTGAGCCATCTTGCTGCCCTCGACCTTCTCGAGTTGCTGGCTTTGAGAATCTGCCCGCATTTTGAGTGCATGATCACAGTTCTGCCTTTAAGCTCGATACTGGTGAGTTCATGGAGTAGCCCTGACCTCGAGACCCATACCATGTATTTCTTTGCGAGTTTGAATGGTGTTTCATAGTCCTCTTTCACATCATCACCTTTTCAAAAGGCGAAGGGTCCGGGAGTCAAACCCGGCTGCACGGAGTTAGAGTCCGTGTGGTCTTCCCGACCGACCCTCCTCTTGACAACCATTATATAAAGGCACTTTGAATATAAAAGTTTACATGAACGATGTGTGCATACATTGTGGAGTTTGTACTGCTTCATGTCCTTCTGGATGGTACACACCACTGGTTACAAGAAGGGTGGTTGGTGGAGAACTCGATACGATGGATATGGAGGATGTATGGGCATGTTTAACATGTTATCAGTGTGAAGAGAGATGTCCAAGGGAGATAAAGGTGGTTGAGCGTATAATAGAGATAAGGAACGAACTTGTCAGAGAAGGGAAAATATTTGAGTCACACAGAGAGGTTGCTCTGAAACTCATCGAGAGCGGTAGAATTGTTCCATGGAATGAAAAGAGTGGAGAACTCAGGGAGGAACTCGGGCTTCCAAGAAAGAGAGAGAAGTGTGCTGAGGAAGTCAAGACCCTTCTGGAACTCACCGGATTCGAGTCTCTTATCAGGGGTGGGAAAGATTGAAATCATCTGATGAGTTTTCTCTCTTTCTTGGATGTATTGCCCCAAACAGATACCCTGCAATCGAGTTGTGTACAGAACTCGTACTTGAGAGGTTGGGTATAGGCTATGAGGTTATGGAAGAGGCCTCCTGTTGTCCACCTCCAGGCGTTGTCAGGTCGTTTGACGAACTCACATGGCTCACTCTCTCCGCAAGGAACCTGTCTCTTGCACAGGGCAGGGAAATAATTACGATTTGCAATGGATGTTTCTCAACGTTGAAGGAAGCGAGTGTGATGCTCAGGAATCGTGAACTCAGGGATAACATCAACCAGCACCTCAAAGCGATTGGGAGGGAATACAGGGGAGATGTTGAAGTCAAACATCTCGTTGAGATACTCTACTCCTCACTTGATAGGATAAAGGAGGTGATGGAGAGGAGGTTGAGACTTAGAGTGGGTGTTCATTACGGATGTCATCTGACAAGACCAAGCTCGATATTGGGTGTGGACTCTCCAGAGAATCCGAGAATGCTGGACGAAATCGTTGAGGTGGTTGGAGCTGAGAGTGTTGAGTATGATGACAAGATGCTGTGTTGTGGTGCAGGGGGCGGCGTCCGTTCATATTCCAAGGAGCTTGCCCTCACCTTCACAAGGAGAAAGCTTGAGAGTCTGAAGGATGCGGGTGTTGACTGTGTTGTGAATTCGTGCCCATTCTGTCATCTACAGCTTGACCAGGGGCAGGCAATCCTGCGGGATGAGGGAATGGATATAGAAATACCAGTACTCCACATCTCTCAGTTCATTGCTCTCTCATTGAATTACGATGCTGGTTTGCATCAGAATGCTGCCCCCTCGGAGAGTCTTGTTGAGAAATTAGAAAAGCTTTAAAAGTAATGACTTAAAAGGGAGTTGAGATGAGGTCGATGTATTCATATGTCAGGGAGGCATGGAAGAGGCCAAAGGAAGGCTATCTCAGAACACTTAGATGGCATAGGCTTCAGGTCTGGAGAAGAGAAGGTAGTGTTGTGAGGATAGAGAGACCAACGCGAATAGACAGAGCAAGGGCGTTGGGATATAAGGCAAAGCAAGGAATCGTAGTGGTGAGGGTGAGAGTAAGAAGGGGCGGAAGAAGAAAGTCAAGGTATGTGAGAGGTAGAAGGACAAAGAGAATGGGAATGCACAAGATATATGGAGGAAAGAGTCTCCAGTGGATTGCTGAAGAAAGGGCTGCAAGAAAGTACAGGAACTTGGAAGTCCTCAATTCTTACTGGGTAGGTGAGGATGGAAGATACAAGTGGTATGAGGTTATTTTGGTAGACCCCCACCATCCCTCAATAATGGCTGATAAAGACCTGAACTGGATAATGAATGACAGAGGGAGAGTTTTCAGAGGAAGAACCTGTGCGGGCAGAAGGTCGAGAGGTTTACTCAAGAGGGGGAAGGGAACCGAAAAAATAAGACCTTCTATAAGAGCACACCATGGTAGAGGGAAGTGAGTGAGTGGCGGGCAGGAGTTTGGGAAGGTAACAATTCTTACAACAGTCCAAGCCACAGAGAGTGTTGAAAAGGTGTAGAAAGCACTTCAACTAATTCTTCCAGAAGATACGCAGTGTGAGATGAGGAAGTACGAAGGGTACCATGGAAATCCCATTCATGTGATAGAGGTTGAGCTTGTCAAAAAGAAACAAATAAAGGAATTTATCGAGAGTTTTGTGAGAAGTTTGTCAGAAGAAGACTTGGATTTACTTTGTTCCGAACTCGATGAGAGAATGGATGAGTTTGGCGTGCTTCACATAAGAATCGGAAAGCAGGAAGCATATCTTGGAAATGTTTCATTAACGAGAGGTGCAGACTCAATTGTTATTAAGATGAAGATTCCATCCTATCCGCAGAGTAAAGAGGGGTCGTTGAGGAGAGCGAGAGAAATATTCTGTAAGGAGAAGAGGTGATAGGATAGAAGGATAGAAGAGATGAGAGAAATGCAGAGCCCCAGCACAAAATTCAACGGGTTTGCAGACCTGTGTTTGATGTCCTCTGACCTCATCGATGATGCGATTGAGATGGGGTTTGCAAGGGTGGGTGTGCTTCTGAAAGTCGATGAATTTGAGAGGATGGACGAATTGGAAAGGTCAGCAAGTGCGAATGTCAATTTTGGAATCCTCATAGAGACCGATACCGTTTCAGAAATGCACAAGATTTTGAGAATGCTTCGCCCAGCCATCACGAGGTTGAAGGGACTTGTGGCGGTGAGGGGAACGAATCCAAAAGTGAGCAGGGCTGCTCTCGAGTCCAGAGGGGTTAATATGGTCATAGAACCAAAAATGAATCACGTGCTTGCAGGAACTTCAAAGAAAAACAGTGTTGCTGTTGCACTCACCTTAACAACGTTGTTGAGAACAAAGGGCTTGCAAAGAGTTGAAGTCATTTCAGACTACAGAATGTGTATAAAATTGTGGAGGAAATTTGGTTTTCCGCTGTTGCTTGGCAGTGGTGCCACCAACGTGTATGAGCTCAGAACTCCACAAGAGTTTGAGAGTATTGGGTCTCTTCTCTCTCTTGATAGGCATGAAGTCAGGGAAATTCTGAGTGAAACACCTAAAAAAGTCATTCAAAAAGCATCAATTGGGATATCTGGTATTGAGTTGGTACCAAAAACAGAGGATAAAAAGAAGAGGGCAACATCAGGACAAAGTTAAAGTTGAGATTTTTCGACCACTTTTGTTCCCTCTTCCGTCCCAACTATCACCACATCCACGTTTGTGAATATCCCATGCTCTACAACTCCAGCTATGGATTTTATCTTTGTTGATAGCTCACTTGGATTTTTGATTTCACCAAAGTTTGCATCCAGTATCCACATCCCATTGTCTGTGATAACTGGCCCATCCTTCATCATACCCATTCTCAACTCTGAGGTGCCACCAAGTGCGGATATCTCTCTCTCAACATGTTTGAGTGCTTCTGGGAGTATCTCAATGGGAACTGGTATGTTCAGTTTGTCAGAGAGCTTGGTATCATCAACCATTATGACAAATTTTTGTGAGGAGAGCGATACAATTTTTTCACGGGTATGGGCTCCCCCCCTCCCTTTTATCACATTCAACTCGTTGTCCACTTGGTCTGCTCCATCGAATGTTATGTCGAGTTCGGGGCAAGCATTCAGATTTACAACCGGCAAATCCACTTCGAAGCACAAGAGCTGTGTGAAATGTGAGGTTGGAACACACACGAATTCCATTCCCTTATCTTTAAGTTTCTGAAGCTCGTATAAAAAAAACTTCACGGTTGAACCAGTTCCAAGTCCTATGCGCATACCATCCTTGACCATCTCTGTGGCTTTTTTTGCAACCCTCCTTTTTTTATAGTCCTCTTTCATCATTCATCATATACCTCCTTTGGTTCAAAGACCTTCACACCAACAACCTCTCCTTCTATTGTGCGGTAGAAACAAGAGCGAAAACCAGTATGACACGCCCCACCGGCCTGCTCTACCTCATAGAGCAACGTGTCCTCATCACAGTCCACCAGTATTCTTCTCACCTTTTGAACATTGCCCGAATTCTCTCCTTTCTTCCACAGTTTCCTTCGACTCCTTGAGAAGTAGTGGGCAAGACCCGTTTCTTTGGTGAGTTTGATTGCTTCTTCATTTGCCCATGCGACCATCAAAACCTCCTTTGTATTCACATCCTGAACAACTACGGGAACAAGACCCTTCTCATCAAACTTGAGCTTCATAATACACACCTCAAATCCTCTGGCTTACATCTCCTCACAACAGAACGTATTGGGTCTGTCGTGTTCCTCATATTCTTGGTGTCGAGATTCACCACCAACACATCAGCCTTTTCCCCTTCCTCTATCACACCTCCATCAACACCAAATGCCCTTCTCCCCTTCCATGTTGCCATCTTCAAAAGTTCTCTTTCGTCTATATGTAGATTGTACCAACAAAAACTCAACTCGTCAAGTAAGCTCGGAGAGGACAGCATAACGTTGTCTGTTCCTATGCAAACATCAACACCCATTTCAACCATCCTTTTTATGGGGGGCAGACCCACACCAGTTGCCATGTTTGATCTGGGACATACAACCACATTTATCCCTTCATCCGCACACGTTCTGAGATGAGAATCGGTTGCATGAACCATATGCACCACAACATCAGGCTCGAGTGATAAGGCTCCATCGATATCTGAATTGTCTTTCTCTCCAGCATGAATACTGAGGATTTTCCCCCTCTTCCTGCAAGTCTCACTCCACCTCTCCACCTCAGGAGTGTCGTTATAACCCGAGATACCGAGACCATCACACACCCTCAGAACATCCTCCACCTCACCTGCGAGTGGTCTGCCAAGGATAATGGGAACCAAGTTTTTAACCCCGCTGATTTGTTCAAGAGCTTCTCTCAACACCAGCACACCCTCCACTCCTCCTTCTCTGAAGTCTGCAAATCCTCCACAACCCCACGCAATCATGGACTCCATCGAGTCTTTTATGGCCTCTGTCAATTTCTCTCTTGGCACGCTTTTCAGTGCCTGATGCTTCAGCCCGTTCGGTGGCTTTACAAGTTCATCAAGCCCGATACTTGGCGGGTCTTTTATGATGGAATCACCGAGATGAGTGTGTGCATTGAAGAAAGAAGGAAGTATCAGATTCTTCTCCTTACATCTTTCTTCTTCAATCGACTCTATGATATTGTCTCTAATACTAATACACAGATATCCTTCAACTGGTTCCAGCTCCTCACCGAGCAGAATTATTCCACCGATCCTCATCTCAACAGTTCGTGTATCCATTCTGTCAGAGAATTACAAAATTCAGGTTCACATTCTTCGTTGCACCCTGCACAGGGTGCAAGACTGTTGTTTGAAAGGAGGACGCTGTAGTCAAAGTCTCCCATGACCTCCACATTTTTTTTGTCCGCCATCTTTATGAGATACGTTCTCGTTCCATTTGTCTTCACAAGTTCCCTTTCAATCATCCCCTTCCTAAGCAGTCTTGCAACGATTCTTGAACATTTTCTGCAATCTATTCCGAGCGTTTTCCAGAGCTCATTCTGGAAGACCGAGCCACGCTCTTTTATGATGCTCAATATCTCGTCTTCCATTCCACCTCACCTCATACTGGATTTATTATTATGATGTTGTTTCCTCTGAGAACCACTGACCCAAGCACCCTCTTCCTTTCGCCATTCACTATTTCAACCGTGTTTTCAAGATGTATGTTCATATAGTCATCAACACTTTTAAGCACCCCCTCAAGCACAGCGTTATCTCCCTTCATCTCAATCTGAACCTTATTTCCTATCAGCGATTGAACAGCTTTTTTCGGAAACAAATTGACCCCCCATTTAATCGAGACCTACCATCTTCTTTTCTATCTCCTCTCTAAGTTCTCTTATTCTCTCTTTCTGTATATCTATGTATCTCTGGATTGAGAGCATGGCATTCTTCAGACTCTCATCTTTCTCCACTCTTCTCTCCGGGTACACTTGTTTGAGAAGTGTCCAGAGCTGATGGTGTGATGATACTTCTGATAGTCTTCTTGCATACTCTTCCAAGAGCTCTTCACTAATTCCTTTGGCTTTTGCCTCCTCGATGTAGGACTGCACACCATCTCTGAACTCAAACACATCAGAAACGATGTTGAGAAGTGCTGCGTGTGTGAATGGCTTTACGAGATACCCATCTATCTTGTTCGCCCTACCCTTTACTACCGTGAATGTTGGTTGTTTTGCGGTGACCATAATCACTGGCACATCCTTATCGATTTCCCGTATTTTTTCAAGGGTCTCCCAACCGTCCATTATCGGCATCATAATGTCAAGCAAAA
>QMVI01000052.1 GCA_003661015.1 Methanosarcinales archaeon
CTCCTTCTATCGGGACCGGGCCTCTTTCTTTCTTCAACTGAAAACGATGCCATGTTGTATCTACATCTAAGCATTGCTTTCGTTGGTTGTTGTAGATGTCTTGGATGCAATTCTCTCGGACCATATGCCGCTACAACAACCTTGTTGTCTCCACACTCTATATAACAAGAGCCGTCAGCACGATTGAGAATTCCAACTTCAATCTTCATTGGGCGTAATTCATCTTTTTTTCTACCATCCAGCCGTATGCCGTCTACTATCATCCTTCTTTCTTCCATATACTATCACTTCCTCTTTTTTCTCTCACGTATTATCTTCAAAACTTTGTCAGTTAATCCACTTGTATGGGCCTCCTTCTCAATGAGTCTTACAATATCTGCAACGAGGGGGACCCATCGTGATGGGCCTTTTATCCATACTCTGCCATTTTGTCCTACGAACACACTGCATCCAGTCTCTCTCTGTATCATGGTTATCATCGAGCCTTTTCTTCCAATGAGTCTTGGAACTTTTGTATGAGATATTTCCACGAGTCTCCCCCTCCTCAAGGGCCTCTCTTCCCCTTCCTTCAAAGCAAGCATCACCTTCATAGAGGGAGTTATCACTTTAATTCGGGCTATCAGAGAGTCGCCAATTGAAAATACCTTTTCCATATCACCGAACTCTATCTTTTTAGGATATTCGGAAACATGAAGGAGTCCGATATATGGAGAATTTATGTCAAGAACCCAATTTGCAAATGTTATCTCCACGACAGTTCCTATGATCCAGTCTCCTTCTCGGGGTATGTATTTTCCTTCGAGGGGAATAACTCTTACTCTTTTGTCGAGGTCTGCTATACCGTAGAGGAGAGAATACACCTTCCCCCCTTCTATATAGGTGCCCTCTCCTGCCTTTCTAACATCATCTGAAAGATAATCTCCCGGTACAACTATTTTCATCCTTCGCACCTTCTTCACTTCAAGAGTTTTGTCAAAGCTTCACCTTTGCTTATAGCATTTACAGCCCTATAAAAGTCATCCTGTATTCCTGCCGGTATTTTCACAACTGCAAGCCAAGAACCGTCAGATGACCACTCGTCCTTTTCTATCTCCCCAAACTTTTTTAGCTCACCGTATGCTCTTCCCGCATACTGGGGAGGTATTTTAACAGCTATTCTGACACTTTCAAATCTTATGGGAAGAATGGGACGGATTGCCTTCATGACTATATTCACAAGTTCATCCACGCTTTTTGTGTGGTCTATATGGACACCCGCCTCTTCCATCGCCCTTTCTATTCTGAAAGGTGGATGGGGAGTACTTGTCTGCGGGTTTATGGCATTTCTTGAAATTATGTCTATTACTTTCTTCTTCTTTTCCTCAGTAATCCTTTTTCGTTGCTGTGCAGTCAGCTGAACATCTCCTTCTTTTATTATCCTTTTCGCTATTTCAAAAACATCTGTTGTTCCAAACACAGACTTTATATCGTCCTCTGAAGGTCTGTCTCCTCTTGAGGCATCTTCAAACACATCCTCAACTGCCAATGCATCTTCCAGACTTACATCATCTCCTCTGCGTAATGAAAATGCAACCTCTGGGTCAACAAGAACTTCAAACTGCTTTCCATGAGTTTTCAGTCGTGCAACAACCGCATCCTCAAGTCTCACCATCTTCCCTTTCACTCCTCTTTCTTATCTTTAGGTACTTTACTCATGACCTCATTAACATATTTCTCAAGTTCTTGTTGTTTGAGCTTTGTGAACTTTGGCTTGTCTGTCTTCACAACTGCAGCCTCTACTGTTGTAACATCGAATTTACCTTCTGCAGACAAATACAGTGCTTCCATTCCAAGCAATATTGCTCCATCAAGGTCTATATCATCTTTGTATTTCTCCTCAAACAACTCCATCACAACATTTCTTTTAGAGCCTATGGCAGTTGCCTTGTATTCAAGAAGAGCACCACTTGGATCTGTCTCAAACACCCTTCCACCTCTATTCGCATCAACACCTGCAATTATGAGGGCTGTTCCGTATGGTCTCACCCCTCCATACTGCGTATAGGTTTGTTTGTGATCACATATCCTCTTCGCAAGTGTTTCCACACTTATTTTTTCATCATAAGTGAGTCTGTATATCTGGGCTTCTACTCTTGCCCTGTCTATCAAAACCCTTGCATCAGCAACCAAACCAGATGTTGCACTCCCTATATGCTCATCAATCTCGAATATTTTCTCTATCGAGTCTATTTCGAGAAGTTTTGTTGTGACTCTTTTATCAACCATCAAAACAATCCCTTCTGTAGATTTTATTCCAATGGCTGTTGTCCCTCTCTTCACAGCCTCTCGCGCATATTCAACTTGGAACAACCTACCGTCAGGACTGAATACTGTAATTGCCCTGTCATATCCTCCTACCTGCGGACTTATCTGCATAACCTACACCCCATAAAATCAGTTTTGTCGTTTCTATATATATGAACTATTTTAAGGTTTTGAAGATTTGTATTTGTGGATATATTTCTTCATAGCTGATGATATTGTGCCAGTGGTTGCCACTGAAAGAAAATGTACCCTCACATTTCCTATTACATTTACAAGTGCGATTATACTTCTTAGTCTCATCTCCTGCCCCCTTACACATCTCACTATCCCCCATTCTCCATCAAAGTAAACGACAGATGGTTTTATCTCACTCATTCCTACTTCACCATACAACTAAAGTCCATTAGCTATGATTGCTCTCGCAACATCCTGCTTTTTCAACATGCCCTCTGAAAAGACCCTGAACGAAACATACCTCCTTTTATCCCTCAATGTTGGTGGAAGTGGTCTCACCCAATCACCTTTCCAGATTCAGATACTCTTTTCTGAAAGACGGATTCTTCATCAAACAACTCCTCGCATTGTACACCGGATCTCTCCTTATTCTTTTCCAAATCTTCTTAAGGCTCTCACTCTTCGCATTTCCATATGAAAGTGGTATGCATGCACATGGTCTTACACCCCCATCCACATCAACATGTAACCACTTTCTCCCCGCAAAACACCCCAATGTCTCTATTTCACCCACTATCGAGAAAACATTCGGCCCCTCTTGTTCAGAACTCTCAGAGACAAATTCTTTGATGGATTTATAATCCTCAGCTCTCAGGGTTTTATCCAGCCTCGTGAGATATCTGCCAGTTGGTACCAGTTCATAGAACGATAATTCATGCACACCCCATTTCTTTGCCAATTCATAAAATTCCCACAGACTTTGCACATTGTCTCTTGACAGAACAACATATATATCACATAGAAGTCCTACTTTAAGCGCATTTTTGATAGCTTCTCTTGCTTCTTCAAACACTCCTTCTCTTCCCCTCATCTTGTCATGCTCTTCTTTGAATGGACTATCAAGACTCACATGTATGGAATAAAGACCTGCATCCTTTAACTCTTTCAACCATTCATGAGTTGCTCCATAGCCTGAAGTGAATAGTGTTGCAATCGCTCTATCATCAACACATCTGACGAGTTCGGGCAGTTCCTCATAAGTCATGGGCTCTCCACCATCAAACGCTATCATTGTTGTACCTAAATCAAGGGCTTGTGAAATTATGGATGAAGCATCTTTAACAGATAGTTTCAAACCTCTACCACTTGTGGGTATTGCACAATGAACGCATCTGTTTGGGCACTCCTCTGTGATGCATAACGTGAGCATCTCAGGAACATATCTCATCATGAGCCCTTTCACATAACATTTTACAAGTCTTGAGAAAGCTTTCGATGGGATGGGTGGTATCCAACTTGAGATATACACCTCGCTTTTATTCATAGCAATGACTCTTTTGCCGTTCAGGATGGACGCATACTTCTCGGCGAGGGGAGACAATATGCCTCTGGCTTCACATTCCAAAACCCCCTCATTTACCTTAACAGAGAACTTTATTAACGGACTGGAATATATGTCATACATAGTAGGCATTATCGCCCTCCCTTGTCTGTTTAGAGGTTCTCTTCAAGGATGGCAGAGGTATGCTGGGTGGAAGTCCAACACTCGACGAGAGTGTCATAGACAGAGGAGAGAGATTTCGCATGATGAAATTTGCAATTTCCTCGCTCAGTTTCTCATCGAGCTTATCTGCATCGGTTAGCACGTCTATCCATCCCTCAAATCTAATATAACCTATGTTCGGGTTGAGATAGTTTATCGACAGTGCATATTCCACCCTCAACACATCCCTATTTAGCAGTTTATTCTTCTGCTTAGAGGACTTTCTGAAATTTATATCATAGTTTATCGCTCCCTTTGAGCTTGGTTCTTGGTGTCTCACTACCTCAATTCTTTTCAACCCATGTCCTACTATCAATGCTCAACACCCTAACATACTGCACACACAACAAATAAAAAGCTCACCAAAATGGATACTGGGTCCAGAGGGCGCAGAACACAACATCCACAATCAACGATGAAAACATTACGCTTCTATATCTGGAGCCTTGAAGAAAAAGTGTTCCACCTCTCTCGGGTGTTGGGTTGTTTATGAAATCTATACACTGATAGAGCATCCAGATTCCTGCCATCAATGCACCACCAAAGTAAATTGGACCAAGATGTGCAAAATATCCTATGAGCAACGAGCAAAGCACTCCGATAATCCAGAAAACAAATATGAGTTTGGATGTAAATTTTATGCCAAATTTTACAGGAGTGGTTGGCACATTTCTCAATCTATCTCCTTCAATGTCCCTCGATACTCCTGAAAGTGTGAAGCCCCAATCAGTCACACATATCATAATACCCAATAAAAGACCTGAAATCGGGATGATGCCTATCTGAGAAGGATTATTGACATCTGTGAGGATGCCAGCAGGGTCAAATACAAGCCATATCCCTATCGGAACAAGACCATATGCTATTCCAACCGGAATGAAACTGAAAGGTGTTCTTCGTTTTGCTACTGCAGAATAGAATGTGATAACAAGGGTAGCCATAACAAGAACAATAAACGACTCGGGGTTGAGGTAGAATGCGATGATTGCTGCGGTTAAAAACAATAATAGGGAATAAATAAAAGCTCCACTTTTAGATACCAGTCCAGATGGGAGGGGCCTATTTGGGAGATTTATTCTGTCTATATCAACATCACACCAGTCATTGAATACATAGGAACTTGTTATTGCAAAATACCCCCCTATTACAGCAACTGCAAATCTTATTGGATCTGGAAAACCACCACCAACCACGTATGCAGCAAGTAAAGCAGATGCAGCGGGGAGAGCCAAGTCCATATCAGATATTTCGGGTCTCAGGAGTTTTATGTACGCCCAGACTTTCTTAGCAATACTCATGCACTGGCACCTCAGAAAGCGTCAAAGTATGCAACTTCTCTCACATCAACCACAACAGGCTCTCCTATTGAATTCGATATAACATCTCTGACAACACCATACCCCCTTGCCTTCAACTGCAGTTGTGCACTTAGGTGCTCTGTTTCTTCAACATATGCTCCAACTTGCTGAAGACTTCTGTGGAAATACACATTCTTCTTAACAACAATTGCGAGAATGCCCTTTGTCCCCGGGATCACATCATTGGCTGTCGTACTCGTGATAAACACAGTATCGCCAACACCCAATTCAAGCACGGCAGAGAAGTTATGTGGACTTCTGATTTCTATTGTTCTCAATCCCCTTTCCATAACATCGGTAAGAACCTCATTTGATATCCCAGTTATAGCAATGCATCTCATGTCCATCACCCATATATTGGAAATTCTCGTTTGGTCTTCTGAGCTTCTGCACGCATCTGTTCAGCAAGTCTCTGCATCTCCATTTCTATCTGCTCAGCCTGTTCATGCAATCTTGTTGTGTCAATAGACAAATTGTAAACTTTATTTATTACCTCCACCACATTCGCCGCAGAACCAGGGCTTGGATTCATCCCTCTTGTCTCGCCAAGTAAAGCAACAGCAGGAATGTTCTTGAGATAACATTCCAAAACAATTCCGCCGGAGATGCCCGCTATACTCCCTACTTCAAATGTCTCCACATATGGGGATATCTTCTTCAATGTCTCTTCATCAGTTGCTGCCCCATATACCTTACATTCTTCTCCAACAGTTGCAACACCAGCCACCGAAACGACTTCTCTTACGCCAATGTTCGAACACCATTCAACAATTGCACTTGCAAGTGGGTATACACCATCGGGAAAAACAGGTATGTCTGAAATTATTGTAACGAGTGAATGTTCCTTGGACTCATATATCCTCACAGGTAGACTGACAGTACCTCTAAAAAGAATCGCTATGGGAGGAAATACGTTTGAATGAATTGTCCCTACGAGCTCCATATTAAGCTCTTCTATCATATGATGAACAACTATATTTCCTATCAGCCCCACACCAGGAAATCCCTGTATCATTACTGGTTTTTCAGATGAAACTTTACCATGTATCTTTACCCATCTCTCATCCATCCACTTCCCTCATGCATCATTGTACCAAAACATCTATAAATCTTTGGGAAATTTTAAATAACGTAAGGTATTAAAAGTGGGTTGGAGGGCTAAGTAATGACTGAGGACAACACAATATACATTGGAAACAAACCGGTTATAAACTATGTACTGGCGGTAGTATCGCAGTTTAACGAGGGAGCAGATGAGGTCGTTATTAAGGCACGTGGCAGAGCAATTTCGAGGGCTGTCGATACCGCTGAGGTCGTAAGAACGAGGTTCCTTCAGGGAGTGTATCCGAAAGAGATAAAGATTGGAACAGAAGAACTCGAAGGGCATAAAGGTGATATGGTAAAGGTTTCTTCGATAGAGATATTCTTGGCAAAAGAAAAGTGAAAGTTTAAATCAGCTCTTTTGGGGAATTTCTCCAAATTCCTTTTTATACCTATTTAGTGCTCTCTTCCAGTCTGGTAGATTTGTCTGTGCCCCTTCTGATTCTATCACAAACGAGGCGACTACACTGCCAATCTTTGCACTCGTCACTATGTCGTATCCTTTCTGCATTCCAACAAATAATCCAGCCCGATAACCATCGCCTGCACCTGTGGGATCAACAACATCCACATCAACCGCCTTTATATGATGTGAACCTTCGTTAGTATGGACAACACTGCCACCAGCATCACACGTGACTATCACAAACTCCAAAGTCTCTAAAAGCTCGTTCATATCCATATCAAGCATTGAAAAAATCTTTGTGATTTCAAACCTGTTGCATATGAGCATGTCTGAATTTGAAAGAACTCCCCACAGGCTCTCAGAATCGTAGTTGACTATATCCTGCCCCGGATCAAATGATACAAACTCAGAAAGCTCTGCGACTTTTCTGTTGTATATTGGAGAGCCGGTGGCAAGATGGACGAATTCCCTTTTAACCGGTTTCATTCGTTCAAAATCTTCACTTGCACCCCAGTAAAAATATGTAATCTGATTCTTTTTTTTGTCTGTGATGACATAAGCCCTCGAAGTTTCTTTATCACTGAAGTATAGGCTCATCTCAACTCCAATCTCTTTCAAGTATGAATGGTATCTGGAA
>QMVI01000053.1 GCA_003661015.1 Methanosarcinales archaeon
CAGATGATAGAGCTGATGCCAAGAGCCGAGTTGAATGGATATTACATCTCTCTAAACGAATACGAAGAACGACTCAAAAATCGAGCTTCTCGCGTTATTACAAGGTCTATGCACCGGAGAAGAATATATGATATAGATGGAACCCTTGTCGAGGTGGTTAGACCGATGGATAATTCAAGCTTCTGTGCAAACTGCACAAGGCTGAGACTGACATCAGATGGTAGACTTAGAGGGTGTCTTTTATCCAGATATCCATCGATTAAGTTGAAAGAATTCTCCCATCAAGAACTGGTGCGAAGTTTTCATGAAGTTGCAAAGCTCAGAAAACCATATTGGAGGGGATGATGTGATAAAGGTAATGTACTTTGCATACCTGAAAGACATCACTGGGGTCAAGGAAGAATGGTTAGAGATTGATGGAAATCTTGTTCGGAACGTTCTAAACAAGATCTTTGAAAAGTATCCTAAACTGAAAGATGCCCCAATCATGGTTGTCGTTGATAAGAAGATTGTAAAAGAGGATGAGGTTGTTGAAGAGGGAGATGAAATAAGGGTCTATCCACCCGTATGTGGAGGTTGAAAAATATGAAAAATATGAACAACAAAGTGATTCTAACAAGGGAAAGGATAGATATAAGTGATGTTCTGAATCGAGTATCCAAGAGCGAGGAATGTGGTGCAGTGGTGATGTTCATCGGAACAGTTAGGGGACTTGAGGGGGGGGAAAAAGTACACGAACTCAATATCGAGATAGATATGGATGTTGCACTCGAAACTCTGCAGAAATTGAGACAGGATACGATAAAGGAATATGGCATACAAGATTTGGTGGTGGTACATAGATACGGTACTCTAATGGTTGGAGATACAATAGTGGTGATTGTCGTTGCATCTGCACATAGAAAGGAAAGTTTTGATGCTTGTGAGTATTTTATTGACGAGCTTAAACGCATCGTTCCCATATGGAAGCTCGAAAAGAGAGAGAATGGCATGCACTGGGTGGGGTCAGAATGGCTGAAATGATAGATGTTAGTGGGAAAGTAGATGTAAAGAGGACTGCAAAGGCATGTGGAATTATAAAACTAAAAAAAGAAACTGTGAAAGAGATTCTGAAAGGCAAAGTGAAAAAAGGCGATGTCATATCTGTTTCTAAGGTTGCAGCCATACAAGCTGTGAAGAATACTCCTCAACTTCTTCCTCTGTGTCATCCAATACCCATTACAGATGTGAGAGTTGATATTGAGGTTGGAGAGGATGCGGTTTAGTGTGAGTGTGAGGTCGGAACCATTTACAAGACAGGTGTTGAGATGGAGGCTCTGGCTGGCGTGAGTGTCGCACTTCTCTGTATTTGGGACATGGTAAAATACCTCGAGAAAGACGAGAGAGGACAATACCCTTCAACCAACATAACAGATATCAAAGTAATTTCAAAAGAGGTGTACAAGTGAGGGACGAAAACGTTTCACTCGAAGATGCACAGAAAATCATGAGAGAGGAGAGAGACAGACTCAAGGACAGTATAGGAACTGAGGTCTTTCATATCAATAATATTTCCCCACACACTCTATTGGACAGAGTTTTGGCAGAAGATGTTGTGGCAAATAGAGACCTTCCACCATTTGATGTTGCAACCATGGATGGATTTGCACTCAGGGTTCCCCCTCTGTATCCTCTAACGATAAAAGGTAAAATACAAGCCGGTGAATACGGAGATGGGAAGGAAATCGGAGTTAGAGAGAGCTTTGGTATAGCAACGGGAGCTATCTTGCCCAAGGGAGCAAATGCTGTTTTGCCCGTTGAGTGTGCGGAAATAAAAGAGGACGTTCTCACTGGGGGAGAGGTTAAGAAGGGGGAATTCGTTCTTTTAAAGGGCTCTGATGTTCGTAAAGGAGAAGTGGTGGCAAAAAAAGGTATGTTCATAAACGAAAGGATACTTGCTCTTTGCACATTATCTGATGAGATATGCATATACAAAAAACCAAGAGTGGGAGTGATAGGAAGTGGGGATGAAATCGTCGATGGTCTGATGCCAGATTCAAATACACACATGGTTTGTGCATACCTCTGTAAAATGGGAGTCGATGCTGTAAGGATTGGTGTTGTTCAGGACGATTACAGCATATTGGAAGAGACTATTTCAAATGCTTCGAAAAAATATGATGTGGTTATAACGGTAGGTGGTATCTCGGTTGGAGAAAAGGACTTCGTGAGGGCAATATTAGAGAATGAAGGAGAAGTGGTATTTCAGGGTGTTCGTATAAAACCAGGAAAGCCAGTATCCTTCTGGTACTTTAATGACACACCGGTTCTTTCGTTGCCAGGTAAACCAACTGGAGCGTTTACGGCACTTGAACTTGTCGGCTCAAAGATGTTCGGAGACATCATTAGAAGAAGTTGCTGGCTAAGAATTGGAGAGAAGGTGGCAGGACAGTGCGGATATGTGAATGTGCTTTATGGAGACATGGATTCAGGATATTTTGTTCCTAATGGGGTGAAAAATGGAAAATACAACACTTCAATAGTTTCAGCCTGTCTCTCAACGATAAAATCATCCTGTTATACGCTTTTTGAGAATTCTATTGAAAAAGATGAACAGATTGAAGTTTTTTTGCTTTAAAAACTTATGCTTTTCCACTGGACTCTCCTAAAACCATGGCTGTTGCTATCAAATGTGCAACTCTTATTGGTTCTGGAATGCTCGAATGTAACGATGTTCTCTTAACAAGTTTGGTGGCATACGATGGGGATATGCCAGCACACTGGATATACACCTCGCTTGGGCCACCTGTATCTACTGGTGTCAGCGGACCTGCCTTCTTTATCATAGAAAATCTCAGTTCGGAATCAACGACGTTCTCAAGTGCTTTTTTTATTGCATCAAAATCTGGTAAACTTCTGGTGATGACTACAACTGGTATTGAGGTATTCTCGTACAGCATTTGTATATCCACAACATTGAAACCACCAAACGTCACACCATCAAGCAGTATTACTCTCAACTGAGAATAGTACTTTGACGAAAGAATCATTTGGGATATTTTGGGTGTAGCGTCGAGCCCGTCCTTTGTTATCTATGTTTTCATAATGCCATCTATCCATTCGCCCCCCCTGAATACGGTGCCAACCACCAGTATCTTTTTCCCTTTTAAAGGAGAATCATCCAGACCCAATATTCTTGTTTCTGGCTTCATTTCAACTTCGATGAGAATTTGTCTATGAACTCATCACAGAGTAGTGATGCTTTCTTTGCAGCATCCTTGAGAACCTCAATGGGGTCATCTTCATATGTTCTTATAGTCAAAATCGGATCACTGACCGTTGGAAACTTGAAATCATAGCAAGCTATGTCAACCCTTTCATCGCTGAGGAGTATGTCTGTTAGCAAGTTCAATAAAGTATGGGACTCTCCTTCCATTCTCAATTTCACAAGATTATCTGCCTTCTCAAGGATCACGACCCTCATATCATATCATCCCCATGGAGTACTCCTTGGATAATTTTCTTGTCTCGGTCCTTCCGCACTTTGGACATTTGAGCTTTCCTTTCTCAAGTACGAGTGGTACTCTGCACATCCCACACAATGCTTTCAGAACACCAAGCTCCGGGTCAACTGTGGATAAACGCAAATTCTTTACGTCTATTATCTTCGCCTTTATTATGTCTCCATACCTAAACTCCATACTCAAATCCTTAACATATGCATCTTTAACATTGGATACGTGTATGGCTGCTTGGGGCAGATTTGGTATCATTCTATTGCTCAGACTTTCAAGACATATGACATCAACAAGAACCATCGACTCTTTTATATCCGAGACCTTGCCTATCACAATGTCTCCTTCCTTTAATTTTGGAGGAGCATTTACCTCTGGGAACACCTTCGCATATCTTTGTTCTTTGTCATAATAAGGACGACCTGCAACCGAGGCATATATCCCCCCAACAAATTCGTAAGTTCCACTTCCTGCAACATATTCCTCAGCGGTTCCAACAAAATCCCCAGGGAGTACGAGAGGAGAGGAGAGTTTCTCTGGCTTCTCTTCAAGCTCTTTTATCTCGGATTCCTCCTTGCTCTTAACTTTATCCTTGTTTCCGGATAGCTTTTTTCTTACAACCTTCTTCTTCCTCTGTACCTTAATAGCACATCCCTCACTCACACTTTTTAATCCTATATACCTCCACTGGTATATAACACACTTTGTGTTTATGATGTTTGAACATTTTCTTCATAGGATATTCCATCACATACACCTGTGTTATTCTGTGAGGCTTTATGAAGTGTTCAACGAACTCCTTACTACTCTGATTGTGAATGCTATATATAATATCTCCTATCCTCAGAGCTGTGCTCAAAAAAGTTCTATCGCTACCTTTTTTTTGTGCTCCAAATGGAGGATTCATTACAACTGTCGCTTTCTTATCTCTAACAGTATTTGGAACGAGGATAACATCACACAACACAAACTCCACATCCACTCCAACTTTCTTGGCATTTTTCATTGCAATTCTCAATGCATCAGCATCAATGTCGAAACCTACAACCCTTTCTGCCCCCAATAGTTTTGCTCCTATCCCAAGTATGCCTGTCCCACACCCCAGATCATAAACAGTCCCCTCTAAATCTCCCATCACATAAGCAGTGTAAAGAAGTGCTGATGCTATCTGTGGTGGTGTTGCATACTGTTCAAATCCCAATTTTGGATCTGTATACAATTCCAGATGTTCAAGCTTTATCTCAAGCTCTTTCTTTTTCATATTCCATAAAGAAATTGGCAAACTTTTTTAATGCTATGAACCGATGCGAACATACACTTTTTTCGTCTGGGGTCATCTCTCCAAATGTTTTTCCCGTACTATCAAACTCGAAAATTGGGTCGAACCCAAAACCATGAGAACCTCTCTCAAATTTAGAGATGCTTCCATAAACTTCTCCCTTGAACAACATCGGGCCCAAATCCTCTGAGCAAAAACCAACACACGAAACAAACTTTGCTTTCCTGTTTTTCACACCCTCCATAAGCTTCAGAATACCTCGATTTCCAATGGTTCTGCAAACATATGAAGAGTAAGGTCCGGGAAAACCATCAAGAGCCTCAATAAAGAGTCCTGCATCTTCTATTATATACGCACTTTTGTCTCTGACTCTTTTCATAACCTCTTTAATACCAAAAAGTACTATTTCCTCTATAGAGTCTGACTGGATTTCAATATATCCTTTTGTATCTTGGTGGAGATGTATGCCGTATTCTGAAAGAATATGGAGAGCTTCATGAAATTTATGCCTGTTCCCAGTAACGAACACTACGTTCATCCTTTTCCTTCCTCTTTGATGGTTTCTTGCCCTGAAGCTTCATTCTCAATCCCATTATGCACTTTCCATCAACAACACCACCTAATGGATTGTGTGGTGTTCCAAGAGAGTTCATGCACCTCGCCATGACTGCAGCTCCTCTCGCAAGTCCATCATCCACAAAAACTACCTGCTCAGATGTTTTTTCAAGTATTCCCAACTTCATAAGCTTCTCCAAAATCAAATAGGGTTTCTCACCCGTTATACCAGCTCTCCCAGTAATGCCAACCCTTGTCTCAGGAAACATCAATCCCAACTCGTGTGCAGTCTTAACGAGCTTTACAACAACTTCAGCCATCACAAAATCGATGACAGTTGAGAGAGATTCCTTTCCATACTCTGAATACACTTCAGCCCCTATCTCCCTCAGTTCTTTAAACTCATCCCCGTTCACACCAACATCACATCCAATCAAAACAACTCCAACCTTCTCTGCAGCCTGTGGATTTACCGGAACAGAACCATATCTATCCCTACCAAGCGGGACTTTCTCTATGACAACATGCTTCATAATCTCTTTCACATACTTTTCTATAACATTTTTCTTCATGCTGTTTGAAAATCTGCCCAAAGGAATCTCGCCAAATACATCTAACGTTGTTCCAAGTCTTGGATCAACAAGCCCACTTCCCTTCACAATCTCATCGGGTATCGCACCCGCAAAACCACAGAAGTTTCCAATTGTCTTTGCGTAGGGTAGCTCATTATTTGTTATTCTTCCGTCCAACGTAGTTCCACAATCAATCGAAAGAGCTGGATTTCTAAAATCAATGCCCGCCCATTTTGCTCCCTCCTTTATTCCGGCGGTTGCAAGTTCACCCTCCATCTCATTCGCAACAACCTCAACCCCAGTTGCTCCCATGGGAGGAAGAACACTCGCAACCGCACCATCGAACACAACTCTATCTATATTTGTGAAGGGTCTGAACTTTGGTAATATGTTGTGTTTGGAGAGAGCGGGAGTCATTCTCGATGGGGGGACGCCTGCCATCAGACACCCATCGGCAAGTGCCTGTATTATTTTTCCCACTTCCTCCGGAGAAGAAAAACCAGCAACAACCCCAGTGCTCCTAACAACAAAGTGAAGGTCTTCATCTATATCAAGTCCCACTTTACCGCATGCTTGAATAAGGGTATCTCTAACAAGCTCGGCAACAGACTCTCTTGTTAATTCGACACCAGCAAGCGTCTTCCCAAACACTTCCTCGCCTTTTTTCGGTGGTCTCACATCCCTCGTCATTTTTACGAGTTTTATCAAGAGATAACTCTTCCCTTCTTTCAAATCTGTTGCTGTCAGTATGCATTTTGTGGTGGTATTCCCTACCTCAACAGAAGCCACTATGTAATACGGTTTATATGCCTTCTTCAAATCGAGATATCGAACACTCATACTCTTTGCAATCTTTGGCTTGGGTCCCCCAAAAATGTCCAAAAATCCCATGAAATCACCCTTCATATCTCTGAAGCAATCTCTGAAGTATGTACTCAATATGTTCTTTTGAAAGTGCTCCAACCTCTCTATGAACTAATTCACCATCAACAAAGAAAAGTAGAGTTGGAATCGCATTTATTCCAAATCTTGATGCAATGTCTACATTTTCATCAACATTCAGTTTGGCAAATAGGAACCTCCCTGAATATTTCCTCGCTAATTCATCTATAATAGGGGACAATAACTTGCAGGGCCCACACCATGGTGCCCAACAGTCAATTAAAACGAACTTGTTATTCCTGATAATGTCCGTAAAGGTCGAAGTTTGAATATCCACTGGTTTATCTCTTACCTTTTCCCTTTTTATTTTATTCATAAGCTCCTTAAGCTTCCTTTTTTTGATCTCTTCAATTTCAGAGTCCCTGCTCATGAGGTTGAATGATAGAGTATTATATTATTAAAATATTGTGTTCCACTGTTCATCCAAATAGAGCACCAAGTCCCTCTATTCCGCTTTCCTCCTCTTCTTCTTTTTCTTCCTCTTTCTTTTCTTCTGGTTCTTCCTTTTCTTCCTTTTCCTCTACTTCTTTCTCGCTCACCTCCGTAGGCGCTGCTGGTGCAAGAGCAACTCCCTTCGATATCGCCTCATCGATGTCAACATCCTCAAGTGCTGCTACTAGAGCTTTCACACGTACAGCGTCCA
>QMVI01000054.1 GCA_003661015.1 Methanosarcinales archaeon
AATTGGAAGAAGATGATAACTTCTTCCCTTTCTTTAATTTATAACTATGACCATTTGAAACTCTACTAAGATGACACTGTACGCATCGAAATAAAAGATTTCAAATATGACAAGCGAATAAGATGGGTTGAGATGAGCATTCTACTCACGAACGATGATGGGATATACTCTGCAGGAATCGAGGCAGCTTGGAAGGCGTTGAAAGAGGTGGATGAAGTAACAATTGTTGCACCGGTTTTACAGAGAAGCGCGTATGGTCGTTCCATATCAATATTCGAGCCATTGAGAATAACAGAAGTAAAACTGCCTTATGGTGCAAGGGGATATGCAGTGGGGGGTACGCCAGCAGACTGTGTGATACTGGGCGTATTCGCGCTATTGAAGAAGAAACCTGATGTGATGGTTTCTGGCATAAACGTGGGCGAGAATGTCAGCACTGATTCTGCGATGACATCTGGAACCATGGGTGCAGCATTCGAGGCGGCAGGGTATGGAATCCCATCAATAGCGATATCCCTTCAGGTTGAGGAAGAGAAACACAAGTTTGGAGATGGGAGAGGATACGAAAAAGGGCTTGAAATATGCGGTCACATCCTGAAAAGGGTTGTCGACAATGTGATGAGGAAAGGGATGCCAGAGGAGGTTGATGTTCTGAATATAAACGTTCCGTGTAATGCGGATGAGGATACAGAGGTTGTTGTGACAAGGCTTGCAAGGAAAGTATTCAACACAGATGTTGAGATGCGCCAAGACCCGAAGGGGAGACCATATTATTGGATATCTGGTGATATCATAAGAGATGGTGAAGAGGGAACAGATTGCTGGGCGATATACGTGAAGAAATGTATATCAGTCACCCCTCTTTCTCTCGATATGAGTGTTGATATCAAGGAGAGCAAGATACTCAACCTCTTTATGTAATCTCTGCATCACAGAACACTATCAACGCATCTTTTTCCATGAAGTGTAGCCTTCCAGTTATAACAAGTATGTGGGGTGGGTCTGGGAATTCTATCTCCATGAGCTGTGTGAGTTCTGATGCCTTTGCAAATGCCTCATCTGAACCAGCTCTTGCAATTCCAACACCCAACAATTTACAAAATTCTTCATCCCCTTTCTTCTCAGCTATCTCGAACAGTAAAGACACACCCTCATTAATAGTCATCATTCTCTCTCCTACGTCCAGATAGAGAAGTGTGTGGAGCCCCCTCTGGATATTTTCCTTCACAACATCATACGGGGTCTCATATACAATCCTCTTCCCATCGACCTCGTATGGGAATGGGATTGTAGCTGACCTGCCAAATTTGTAGTTTTGCAGACCAGTAATACCACAAACTGCAGACATAATTGAAGGTGCATGTATTATTTTTGTCTTTACTCCCATTTCATGCGCTCTCAATCTCAGACCTACATGGGTGGTGGATACCATCGGGTCTCCTCCACTCAGCAATACAACCTTCTTGTGAAGTGCTTCGATGAGAATCTTTTCAGCTGGTGCTCCCTCGATATCTTCTCTGGACAGCACATGAACATCCTTTTCATAGAGTTTCTCAAGCCTCTTCACATTTGTTCCTACAAGTGGGGAGGTGTAGGTTTCAAGGTACACAACATCTGCACTCTTCACCTCTCTCAATCCCTTGAGGGTGATGTCGAACTCGTCGAACAGGCCAAGACCCACAAACGTGAGCATATTCTTTACTCTTCTTTTCCATATATAAAATGATGGTTGCAAAAACTTTTAATATTATAAAGGAATAATGCCAGCCATAAGTTAACGTGGTTAAGTGGGGAGATATGGAAAAGAGAGAACTTGGTATCTAAAAGAGAGAACTTGGTATCTGGGAGAAGTATCTCACGTTATGGGTTGCCCTCTGCATAGTTGTGGGAACAATATTGGGAAGAATATTCCCAGAGATTTCAGTCTTTCTTTCGAGAATGGAAGTTGCCCACATCTCCATCCCAATAGCGATTCTACTTTTCGCCATGATATATCCCATAATGGTTCAGATAAGTTTTGAAGAGGTAAAGAAAGCCATTAAATCACCAAAACCAATATCAACAACACTCTTCATGAACTGGGCAATAAAACCTTTCACGATGGCTTTCTTTGCATGGTTATTTATTGGTGCAATTTTCAATCCATTCCTCCCTCATGAGTCTCTGGCTAATCCTGAGCAGTATCGGGCTGGTCTGATACTACTTGGTGTAGCACCATACACTACGATGGTGCTTGTGTAGAGCTATCTTGCAAAAGGGAACATGGCACACACACTTGTGATGACTGCCCTCAACTCTCTGACAATGGTTGTCCTGTATGCTCCACTTGCCATCTTCCTCTTGGGGATATCTGGAATAATCATTCCGTTGAAGACAATAGCACTTGCGGTTGTGATATACATATGCACACCGCTCGTTTTCGGATGGCTCACACGAAAAAGAGTGATAGAGACAAAGGGAGTGGTATGGTTTGAAGAGATACTGGTCCCAAAGCTCGGGAAGATGCCCATCGTAGCTCTGTTAATCACGCTCGTAGTGTTGTTCATGTATCAGGGGGAGAAGATAGTAGAATTACCGCTCGTTATCGGAATGATAACAATTCCAATATTTGTGAATATAATTGCAGTCTTCATAATCATATACTTCATTGCTCGCCTCATAAAACTGGGTTATGAAGATGCTACACCAACAGCCATAATAGCCGGAAGTAACCACTTCGAGGTTGCCATAGCTGTTTCCACAACCCTTTTCGGAATCAACTCCGGTGCTGCACTTGCCACAGTGGTTGGTATCCTGACTGAAGTGCCGATAATGTTGTTTCTTGTTGAAATATGTAAGAGAACAAGAGGCTGGTTTGCTGTGTGATTTTTTATAATGCTCAACCAGCAGGCTTTGCTATGTATATGTTGTGTTTTGTATGTATTATCCTTGCCATCACCTCACTGCCCACAGGTATCTTCTTCGCATCTACCAGCGTTATAACTCTATCCTTTGCAACCGCTATCTTCTCATTTTTCATCCAGCCCTGAGCAACAACCTTCACCTTCACCTTTTCAAGACGTCTAAACGATAGTGGAATAAATGGCTTTTTGACAATGCCAAAGTCAGAAGGGCGGATTATCAGCTTTGTTTTGTGTCTCTTCTCCAATACATCAAGCCATGAGTAGAACTCTTTCCAAGTTGGTATTCTTACTCCCCACATCTTCCTTCCAAACCTGTGAGCCTCGTATTTTTGTATCCCGAGAGAGGGAAACCTTCCACCTGCCCCTATTTCAGCAGAGAAATCTATTATACGCTCTATCTCAGAGTCATTTATGTTTGGAAGCCACACAGGAGCCAATAGAAGCTCTGTGTTTGTTGATGGGATGTAGGATGCAATCTCCACAATCCTATCAACATCGTAATGCTCAACACCCGAAAGTAGTTTTGCAACCTCTTCATCGAGTGCATTCAATGACAGATTAAGTCTTGTAAGACCGCTCTCGCTCAGCTCATCTACCAGAGAATGTGTGAGCAATGTGCCATTTGTTTGCATGGAAACAACTTTCACCTCAGGTATATCAGACAGCAAAGAAACAAGCTCTATGATGTCAGGATACAACATCGGCTCACCACATCCGTCGATGTGCATCTCGACGCTCTCTCCTTTGAAACGTGCAACCTCTTTTGCAGTCTCCACAAGATGTTCGAGCTCAACAACATACATGCCAACCCTTGTTCTTGATTTTCTCCCCTCATCAACCGAGCAGTATGGACAAGATAGGTTGCATCCAGATATCGGCCGGATTTGGAGCAGGTTTGTCCCTCTGTCTATTATGCCGAATGTGATGCATCCTATCAAGGGAATGTCAGAGCCTATCTTTACAACAACTCTCTTCATATCATTTATATGGTAGTAATCTAAAATTAAAAAAAGTGCCCCGATGGGGTAGAGGATATCCTGAAGGCCTGCGGAGCCTTTGACCCGGGTTCGAGTCCCGGTCGGGGCATTTTTTTGGGTTTTCAAGCTGTAAATACGAACTTCAAATCCCCAGAGCTCTCCTCTTCTCCTCTATTACCCTATCAAGCACGTTTACAGCTTCCACTGGGTTCTCTTCGACCACGACCCTCCCTCCTGTGAGGGACTCCACATCAGTTGTCAAAAGTTTCACAACCTCCTCACTTCCAGTTATGTTAGGAACTGGTGATACATGGGTTGTGAGACCGTATGCCACAGCAAAGACCGCATCTATCGTTGCCTTCTGTTCCATGTATTCTGGTGCAGTTACTGCAACTGGCAACTGCGGTATATCAACGCCGAGGGCATCTGCGATTATCCTTACAAGATACGCACACCTGCCCGTGTCCGTGCATGTACCGAAGCTTAAAACAGGCGGAATACCCAATACTCTGCAAACGTTTGCAAGTCTCTCACCAGCCATCTCAATTGCATCCATCGATGTGAGCCCTGCGACCTGAAGTCCTGCATTTCCACATCCCATTGAGAGAACGAGGATATCTCTCTTTATGAGTTCCTTTGCAATCGTCACTGTATTCGCATCATGTGGACCATTCTTCAGTGTGGTACAGCTTACCAGTGCAACAACTCCCTTTATGTCTCCGTTCTTTATTGCATCCACCAGAATCTCCAGATTTCCATTCAACGCTTTCATTATGGCTTCTGGTGAGAACCCTACGACTATCTCCTTCTTTTCACTTCTCTTGATTCCTTTTCCACTCCTCTTTTTGAAATTCTCTATTCCCATTTCAATGAGCTTCCTTGCTATCTCCTCAACCTTCTCTGGTTCATAGTCCAGTCCTTCATCTATTCCTCTGAGACGGACAAGTTCGCTCACCGGCACTATTTTTACGCCATACTTCTGGTATTCTGGAAGTGATGGAAGGACACAATTCATATCAGCAGCAAACACATCAACACATCCTGTTGCAAGTGCAAACTCCTGAACGATCCAATTTCCAACGATGCCCACAAACACCGGAGAATCGAATCTCTGTAGGAGCTCCTGTCCAGTCTCTATGAAGCCGATGATTCTGAGACCCTTTGCCCCACCTTCCTTTGCCCGAGTCTGGATTTCCTCGTTCTCGGCAAGTTTTATCAGAGCTGCACCGACAAAAGGCTCATGTCCATCCACCGCCACATTCACGTACTCTGGGTCAAGTATGCCCAAATCAGCATATGTTTTGTGCGGCATTGGCGTTCCAAATAGAATGTCCTGAATCATTTCGAGGGCAATCTGAGCACCCACACATGTGGATATGCTCATTCTCATGCTCTTCTTTGCAAGCGACACATAGTTTGAATCAACGTTTGTCATGCTTGACGTTCCCATACTCAGAAGTTCTTGGAAGACACCATGTGGGAATATTCCGAGTTCTCTCCATAGTTTTTTCCTCGATTCTGGGGCGAAAATCTCAACAAGCTTACTCTCCTCTACCGAGTTCAAGTCGGACAAAACAAAATCTGCAACCTTCATAGCCAGTTCTTTGATATCATCTCCTTCGATTCCGAGCTGTGAAGCAAGCCATCTGAGCTTCTCCTCGTCTATCGTGAAGGGTGTTTTGCCTTCTGCTGTTGCCTTCAGCGTCTTCACAGCTTCAACGGCATGGTATGTGTATGCCTCTGTGCCAAACATGTTGAGATGAACAAAATTCCTCATCACCATCCCTGCTGCATCTATCCCACAAGCCCCATAGGGATTTTTGTTGGATATTCTACAAGGCCCCATCGAGCACAGCTGACAGCTCAATCCTTTCACACAGAAAGGACATCTCGTCTTCTCTTGTGCGTTGAATCTATCAATGATGTTCGTCGTACCGTCTTCACTCACCTTTTTGTACATTTCATTTATACTTTCATGATAGCTTGGTTCCATATCTTTACACTGTGCATTTGATGATATATTACTTCACCCTAATATGTTCGATTTATTTTTATCCTCATTGCCCAATATACTACTCATGTTTGAGGCCCAGATAAGGACACCTATCCCAAGCTCATGTGCCCTCGGCACCCTGAGAGAAATTATCATGAGAGTTGAAGGAATTACGAAGATGAAAGAAGGTGTGAGGGGCGTGTTCAGAGTGAAGGCGAGAGATATAAAAAAGATACTCTCAGACCTCCCGTCTCAATGCGAAGGTGTGGTAGTCTCACCACACGAGGCAAAGGTCTTTGTAAAGGAGCATACCTGTCTCGTTGCTCACTTCATAATAGATTCTGGATGTGTGATAAGTAATGCTGAGATACAGGGAAGAGATATTTTTTGGAGCATAGTATGTGATGACGAGTCATTCCTAAAACTTGTGAGAGATTTGGAGAAGGAGGGTGTGGATTTTGAGATTCTGTACAAGGGAAAACCAGAGAGTTCATCAAAGACAACATACAGAGAAGAGGAGATTCTGCAAATGGCTCTCATGAGAGGTTATTTTGACTTTCCAAAAAAAGTAAAACTTGAAGAACTTGCTGAGGAATTTGGAATAGCACCATCAACTCTATCAGAAATTATGCGAAGAGGTGAGAGAAAGATTCTTGAGAGCTATTTTGGTTCGAGATTCGAACAAGAAAAGTAAATATAGGTGAAAGTTGGAGTTGAGGTTATGGGAACGAAAGGTAAAGAAATTGTGGATTTGAATGTGGATGAACTAATTGAACTGCTCAACAAGGCTCTGGCTGATGAGTGGCTTGCTTACTACCAGTACTGGATTGGAGCAAAGGTTGTGAAGGGAATTATGAAAGAAGCGGTTGTTGCCGAACTCTTGGAGCATGCAAACGATGAGCTGAGACATGCGGATATGCTTGTGAACAGAATACTTCAGTTGGGAGGCACACCCATCCTGAAGCCAGAGGAATGGTATGCCATGACGAACTGTGGATACGAAGCTCCAGAGGATTTTGGCATCAAGAAGATACTTGAACAGAACATAAAAGGAGAGCAGTGCGCCATCGATGTATATGAGAATCTGATGAACCTGACGAAGGAAAAAGACCCCATAACGTATAATATGGCGTTGGCAATTCTCACTGATGAAGTCGAGCATGAGGAAGATCTTCAGGCATTACTCGAGGATATCCAGACAACTCTCGAGTGATAACCATAACCCTTAAATTTTTCCAGATGAGAATTAAATAAGGGGCTGTAGCCTAGCCAGGAAGGGCGACGGGCTCCAGCGGATGGGAGATGATGAGCAACGGGTCTACTAAGGCTGTTCGACGGGACAGCCTATGATGAGCCGTTGGAGCACTGATTCGGGGAGACCCGTAGGTCGTGTGTTCAAATCACACCAGCCCCACTTTTTATTAATTCAAGCACCCCGTCCATTATGAACTCGACAGCAAGTGCACCTATCAAAAGCCCTATTATCCTCGAAACGACCTCGATGATGTTTTTCCCCATCAACCTTATTAAAAACTCAGCATTTCGCAACAAACTCCATGTGAGTAATAGAGCTATTGCTCCAGC
>QMVI01000055.1 GCA_003661015.1 Methanosarcinales archaeon
GAGTGCTGTTTTTATTTGGGCTGGATGAACATGTGGATGCAAGTCAGATATTACCACACATCCTTCACCCAAGAATTCTGAGAACTCGTTTTCCAACTCTGCAAGCGTCTTTATCCAAGTTGATGGCGAGAGCAGAATCACTTTATCTGCAAGATTCCTCGGCTTCCTCCACCCAACGTATGCAACCTTACACCCGCTCTCTTTTGCCTTCAATATCCTTCTGAGTATGAGAGGATACTGAACATATGGGTCAACGTTTATCAGCACTATGCTCTTAGCTTTTTCAATGTCTTCGTACGGAATACCAACCGCCATACACATGTATGCTGATTCGTCTATATCAGAAAGAGCGCCCAATCCACTTTCTATCTTCCCATCAGCAAGCCTGCTAAGTGCGACCAATTCTTCACATGTCGAGTCCCCAAAGCTCAGAAAGACCACATCTTTTCCGGCAAGTCTCTTACCTGCCTCCTCAACTGCCTTTTCAAATTCAACTTCTAAACCATCTACTTTGCTCACAGCCTTGTTTGCATAGTATTCGGGAAGCTCCACCCCGAACTTGCATAACTTTCCTTCATTGACTTCAGAGCCTTTTTTGAAGTCTATCTCAAGTATTCCACGACGATAATCGAGAGCCATCATCTCCTCATCCTTTGGCTGGAGATACAACCCACACCCAAAGTTACATCCCGGACACACACTCTTCATTTATCTCACCTCGAAGAAGGGCGGCTTTTCAAGTGTCATCCCTGCAACATATTCCTTTTCCTCTTGGAATGGCAGGGAGAATCTTGCCTGAAGTTGAGATATCTTGATCTCTGCGGGGCAGACATCAGTACACATTCCACACGCAACACAGGAATCCATGATGTGCAGGAATCTTATCAGGTGATAGAGCGAAATCTTGTGGTTGTCGAGTTCAGAGGTCATTGTCGTGCATTTTGAATCATCTCCACACGCACATACAGGACACACTGTCTTGCAAGCACCACATCCTATACAGTTCTCCAATTCTTTGATGTAGAAGCTGAGCCTCTCCTCATCTGGTATAGATGGAAGGAGTTTCTCCCTCCATTTTGATGCCAAGTCTATCATTGCCTGTTCAACTTTCTTTCTTGCATTGATGTTCTTTTCAGATGCTGATTCAAGCTCTATGTATCCAGCATTCACAGCATTCTCAAGGAGCTCTATTCCCTTCTCAGAGCATACCTCGACAAAGGTTGCCTGCCCCTGTTTTGCTTTTGGCACTCCCCAGTTTCCACACGCAAGGTCTGCGTTGGTTGGAATCTTCACAAAACAGTAGCGACAGTTCTCTCTCCTTCCGTATCCCATCTCCTCAAGCTCGTCTATCTTCTTTGCAATCTCTTTTCCATCTTTGGTCTTGAATATCAACTCACCCTTTGCGATTTCCTCCTCAACCACTTCCTCCGGGTCGATTTCATAGACCTCTCTCAACATCTTTCTCGTTAGGATTGGGGGCATCGTTCCACCGCAGTTCAGCCCAACGATGTAGGTGTTGTCAATGTTTATCTGGTCTCTGAGAGCCATTTCATACATTCCTCTGACATCACATGGTTTTCCGACTGTTGCTATCTTCTTTCCCAATCTGGTCAGTTGCAGTCCCAGTTTCTTTGAAAGCCCCACAGGTACTGCATGCAGAGAACCGGCAGACTCAAGAACCTCATCAACACTGTCTGTAATTATTGGCTCAGCATCGTACTCGCTTATCTTCTTCAAAACGAGCACCTTCTCAACAAGCCCCTTCTCAAGGGCTGCAGCCAGCACAGATGTAACAAGACCACCAGATGCCCCTTTCTCCCTCACTTCGTCTTTGGTTGACCATCCAAGATAACACTCTCCAACGTTCATGTTCATTGCACTCCCTCCGGCTTAAGCGGTGAAGGTCCAAGCTTCTTTACGTCCTCAGTCACTTGTTTAACGAAGTTGGCGAATTTCTCGCCCTCTGATGCAGATATCCACTCGAGTCTGAGTCTTTCTGGTTCTATTCCGAGTTCTTTCACAACCCTTTCGAGGAATGAGTAGCGTAGTTTTGTTTTCTCATTTCCATTGATGTAGTGGCAGTCTCCGATATGGCATCCAGTCACACACACAGCATCTGCACCTTCGAGAAAAGCCTCAAGCACGAACGCAGGGTCGATTCTGCCAGAGCACATCACCCTAATGATACGGGTGGTTGGAGGTTGCTGGAACCTTGCAACACCTGCTGCATCAGAACCTCCATATGAGCACCAGTTACATGCAAACAAAACAATCTTTGGCTCCCATTCTTCAGCCATCATGCACCACCTCCATTTTGGGGAAAGTTAAATGCAGCCTTCACTTGGGCAAGAATCTGGTTGTTCTGGAAGTGTCTCTGTTCTATCGCTCCAGGGTTGCACGCTGCAGCACATGTTCCACATCCTGTGCATGCTGCTGGATTGATTGAAGACTTCTTCACAACCACCTTCTTACCATCCACCTCTACCTCTCTTTCACGCATCTCGATTGCAGAGTATGGACACATCGGCACGCATACCTCACATCCAATACACACATCCTCGTTCACACAGCTGACAATCCCTTCTGCCTCTATGTACTCTTTGGACAGGAGGGTGGCAGCTCTTGATGCGGCTGCAGAAGCCTGTGATAGCGATTCTGGAATGTTCTTGGGTCCTTGGGCTGTACCGCACAGATACACACCCGGAGTTGCAAAGTCAACTGGTCTGAGTTTTACGTGTGCCTCAAAGAAGAAACCACTCACAACATCGATTGGAACTTTGAAGAGGAGCGAAGTCTCTTCTGCTCCCTCGGGTGCAACCATTGGTACAGAGAGTACAATGAGGTCTGCAGGTAATGTCAGATTGCTTCTCAGAAGCCTGTCATATACAGATACATTGTCTTTTCCGACCACTGGGGGCTTGTCTGCATCATACTTTATGAACACAACACCAAGCTCTCTTGCCCTCTGGTACAGCTCTTCCATGAACCCATAGCTTCTTATGTCTCTGTAAATGATGTACACCTGTGTATCGGGACTTTCCTCCTTTATACGGATAGCATTCTTGAGTGCTTCCATACAACAGGTTCTTGAACAGTACGTGCGTTCTGGACATCTTGCGCCAACGCACTGTATCATCACAACACTCTTTGCGTTTATCCCGGGCAACCTCTTCTCAAGCTCCAGCTGGGTTATCACATTCTCCTGTTCTCCATAGTGGTAGTATCCTTCTGGAACAAGCTCCCTTGCACCGGTTGCAACGATTGCAGCACCGAACTCTACAATCTTCTCTCCTTCTGGTGTCTCTATCTTACCCTCGAAGTTTCCTATGAATCCCTTTACCTCAACGAGTTTTGAGTTCAGGTAAAGTGTGATGTTTGGATGGCTCTTAACCCTCTCAATCAACGGCTCGTATATCTCAGAGGGGTCTCTGCCATCGGGAAGCTGGGTTATGTTTCTCAGATTTCCACCGAGTTCTCCCTCCCTCTCCACAAGATATACTGGGAAGCCCATATCTGCGAGGTCAAGTGCAGCAGTCATTCCAGATATGCCCCCGCCCAAAACAAGAGCGGAGTGGTTGAGAGGTAGCTTCTCTCTGTAAAGTGGGTTGAGCTTTACAGCCTTCGCAACTCCCATTCTCACAAGTTCTTTTGCCTTCTCAGTCGCTTTCTCCTTATCATCACGAGTTACCCACGAAACGTGCTCTCGAATGTTTACGAACTCGAAGAGATATGGATTCAGTCCCGCCTCTCTCACAGTATTCTGGAACAGAGGCTCGTGTGTTCTTGGTGTGCATGCAGCAACCACAACCCTGTTAAGCTTGTATTTCTTTATTGCCTCTTTTATGAGTTCTTGGGTGTCTGAGGAGCATGAGTACTTGTTGTCTTTTGCATACACAACATAGGGCAGTGTTTTGGCATACTCAGCGACCGCTGGAACATCCACAACTCCACCAATGTTCAGACCACAGTGGCACACAAACACTCCGACTCTTGGAATCTCACCACTCACGTCTCTCTCTGGTGGAAGCTCTGGCACCTCTATCATAGTTCCCCTTGCCTCAGCGAGCAAAGCTCCTGCCTTTGCAGCTGCACCCGAAGCCTGTGCAACTGTGTCTGGGATGTCCTTTGGACCTTGTGCAGCTCCGAGAACATATACACCCTCACGGGAGGTACAGACAGGTGCTTCCATCTTTGTCTCCACGAATCCGTACTCGTTCAGTTTGATTCCGAGAGCCTCCGCAAGCTCATATATCTTTGGATTCGTATCAAGACCAACAGACAGCACAACCATATCAAGGTCCATGGTCTTTACCTTTCCACTCTCATGGTCTTCGTACATAACGTATAGCGAGCCATCATCTCTGACACCGACACCACTCGGTCTCGAGTCGATGTACTTTATGCCATAGTCTTTCTGAGCTCTCTGGTAGAACTCCTCGAAACTCTTTCCAAACACCCTCACATCGATGTTGAAGATGTAGACCTCAAGTTCCGGGTCGTGTTCGACAGCTATCATGGCCTCCTTGGTTGCATACGCACAGCACACACTCGAACAGTAGGGCTTACCCTCAGCAGTTGAGCGGGAACCTATACACTGAATAAACCCAATCCTCTTTGGTTCTCTGTGGTCTGAACCCCTCACCACATGTCCGGCAGTTGGACCAGATGCGTTGAGGAGCCTCTCGAACTGCATCGAAGTCACAACATCAGGGTGTTCTGGATGGTACTGATAGAGTTTGGACGGGTCATAGGCTTCGAATCCACTCGCAATTATTACCGCTCCAACATCAAGCAATAACTCCTTGTCCTCATCCTCGTAATTCACAGCATCAAACGGACAGACCTTTTTACACGCACCACACTTCCCCTTTGTCAAGTACAAGCAATGTTCAGGGTCGATTCTTGCAACCCTCGGAACAGCTTGTGGAAATGGTATGTATATTGCCTTTCTCTTGGCAAGTCCCTCTTCAAACTCTGCATCCACTTTGACAGGACACTTCTCCATACACAATCCACAGCCAGTACATTTTGTCTCATCCACATATCTTGCCTTTCTGACAACCTTGAGCTTGAAGTTTCCAGCCTCTCCACTCAATCCTTTCACTTCAGAGAATGAGAGTAATTCGATGTTGGGGTGTCTTGCAGCCTCGACAAGTTTTGGTGAGAGAATACATATCGAACAATCATTCGTTGGAAATGTTTTATCGAGTTGAGCCATCACCCCTCCAATGGAGACATCAGATTCGATGAGATATACTTTGAATCCGCTGTCTGCGAGGTCAAGTGCAGCTTGTATCCCTCCCACTCCACCACCAACGACCGCAACAGCTCCAACCTTACTCATACTCCTCCCTCCTTGGATATTTTGTTCAAAATATTCTCTGCTGGAATGATGTTCTTATCAAGTGCAACATCTGACGAGCTCAATCCCATTGCGATTCCCATGAGTTGAGTGAGATAGAGAACAGGAATTCCGAATTTCATTCTCGTATGGTTTTCTATCATAGCTTGCTGACCATCCAACATGGTATGACACATTGGGCATACAACCGCTATGCAATCTGCTCCTTTTCTGACTGCCTCCCCCAGTATTCTAGCACTCAACTCGAACGATGTATCTCTGTCCCCCATCAGAGTGGAGCCACCACAACACTTCACTTTATGCTCGAAGTTGATGACCTCAGCTCCGAGTGTTTCAAGTATGTTATCCATCGATGTAGGATTCACAGGATTCTCAAATGCACATATCTTTGAAGGTCTCACGACAAGACAGCCATAATATGGAGCGACCTTCAAGCCAGAAAGCGGTTTTTTCACATGTGCCTTTATTTCTTCAATGCCAACATCGTTTATCAGAACGTCAAGCAGATGCCTTATCGGAATCTTTGCCTCATAATTTATTCCAGCCTTTTTGAGAGCCTTGGCTGCAATCTCTCCAACCTTTGTTTTGTTCTTTATTTCGTGTTCGGCTTTCTTCAGGTTGTTATAACATATATTACATGGAACAATACATTCGTATCCCATTCTCTCTGCAATCGAGGCATTTCTGGCTGAAAGAGCAATAACAAGAGCTTTGTTGGTTGTTAGTTCGAGGGCACCACAGCAGTTCCAGTCCTCCAGTTCTTTGATTTCAATTCCGAGTTCATGGAAAACCTTCTCACAAGATTTTGCGTACTCCACTTCACTACCTTCAACGAAGCACCCCGGATAAAAAGAATACGTCTTCAATGTCCTCCCCCCCTCACAACATCGAATATCTTCTGAACTTGGTCTCTCTTTGAAATGCTCTTTGCGAACAACGATATCTTACCCTTGAAGAACATCGCCTTACCAAGAGGCATGAACTCCATCAATCCTTTCAGCCCCCTGGTTTTCCATATGTGTTTTGCAATTACCATACTCTCATGAACACGTCCGTGTCTTCTCACAGACTCTGCAAATGCGTCTTCAAACATGTAGAGTGGATTCTTTATTCTGACTCTGCCCCTCTTTGCCTCTCTCTCTGAAAGAGACCTCAGAACACTTATCAATTCTGTCACCTTTACGTCTTGTGGGCAATACTCATAACATGAATGACATTGCACACATCTCCAGAGATACTCATCTCCAAGCACCTCATCCCTCATTCCAACGAGTGTTTGGTGTATATATCTTCTCGGATTGTACATTGGCTCAATTTCTGAAACAGGACAGCTGACAGTACACCCAGTGCAACTAAAACACATCTTGAGTTGCTCTCCTCCCGGCTCCCTCATCACCTCGTACTTGAAACCTGGATCCAGTTCACCCATAGAATCATCCCTCCATTGGATGCATAGAACATGCACCCAAAATCATACTGAAAACGATAAAACGACCACAATATTAAAAGCTTACGAAATAGCTCAGTTGTTTAAGAATCTCTTACACGTCTTCCATGATGCCCTTGCGAATGGAGGTAGCCCTCCCTTTTCTCTTACCCATTTTTCAAGAAATCTGATAGTTTTTACGTCAGTTGCATATCCACTTCCAACTTCACCGTATATCTTTTTGATTTCCTCTATCTCCATGTCCCTCTAAACCTTTGCCACTATCGATGCTGCGGATACAACTGGAATCTTCTCATCTGCTTTGTGCATGCTTATTATCTTGATTTTCTGACCCGCCAGCTCAGATATTCTTTTTCCAAATCTTTCAGCATCAACATCAGCCGCATCCACATACGCAACATCCACACCCCTCACCAGATGTGCAAATGCATGAACCATAATCCAGTCCATACTCATTTCCTCTCTCATCTTGTCTATCTTCTGTGGAGAAATTTTCAGAACCTTTGTCTCAAACCTTTCC
>QMVI01000056.1 GCA_003661015.1 Methanosarcinales archaeon
AGTACAACTTCAGCTTCACACTCAAACTCGGAATCGATTCTTCCCTCGCCGTACTCGTTCACATACAGTATGAGACGCTGTTTAATCATTTGGATCAGCTTTTGCAAAGAGGGGGGAAATCCACCCTGTTTTATCACAACGGGAGTTCTGAATTTCACAAGCATGCTTCCACCAACATCCAGAGGCTCTAACTCCGATATCTCAACCGACTTAATAGATTCCATGCTCACCACACCATCCCTGTATACACTCTCTCCCTCATAGTTCATGATGTCAGCCACATCGAACTGGTTGAGACCATAACATCTCCCACTTCCTATCCCTTTGTTTCCAAGTTTTGTCAGTGCAAAAATGATGTGGGGTAGATATCGCACATACTCACCAAAGAAAAGCATTCCAAGTTTGAGGGTTGAACCTTCTTTCAACATGAACTGTCTGCCAAAGAAAGGAGGTACGAATACTATCGGTTTCGGTGGAGGTGCATATCCCTTCTTTTGTCTCTTTCTCTCGTACAAATCGTAATACACACAATGAGTGGAACACTCATCACAACTCAGCTGTGGATATACACAGCAACTCTCTCTGAGTTGGATTCCAACCCCACCACGGAATGCGGAACCTAACCAATATGGTAGGGTGACAGGTGTTCTGAACTTCAGAAGTGATGAAATAGGTGTAACCTCAAGCATCATACCCCTCGTTCATACGAAGCACGATTTTTCCATATGGTGTGAGGGAATACTTGCAACCATAACCCTCGCCGTCCTTCCTAACGAGTTTCTTCTTCTCCAGTTCTTCAAGATGTCTGCTAACCGTTGAAATGTTCTTCCTAATTCTTGATGAGATTTCCTTGATGACCAGTGGCTCTTTGGAGAGCAGGTGAAGCAAATTCATTTTTGCCTCGCTCAGAGTATTGTCATAGACTGGAACCTCAACAAACATCTTCTTGGATGCTGCCTCACTCAACGTTGCAAAACTCTTCACAAAATCCCCCATGAGCATTGCTGTTATCGTTATTGCGGTGCATATCGACCTCACACCACCACTTGCCTCAAGGTGGTAGTCGTTGTCTGGGTGAGAGAGCATGTACTCGCATATCCTCATAACACTCTCCTCGATATTCTGGTCATCCACCTCTATGATTTCAAGTGTCAGAGAGAGTCCTCTCTCACCAAGAGTGGATACGAACTTCTCAACCTCCTTTATCGAGGAAATCTTCTTCTCATTGTCGTCGTCTGGTACAACAAGCACGATGCCGTCTCCACTCTTCAAGGAATAATCACTCAGAGTCCTCATGACAATTCCGACATCAAAACCAAACGATAGTATCACGGTCTTACCCACTTCCCTCCTCCTCCACATAACACTGTATAAGAGCATCAAGACCCAAGACAAGATAACGTCCCTGACACTCAACATATGAAAATCTCCAGTCAGGCCTTCTGAGAGTGAGATATGCAAGTTTTCCATTGAGCTTTTCTGATATGATTTTCATCAATTTGCCTCTTGCAGACCAGTGTATCCTGTTGACTTCGATGTAATCAATCCTTCTGAGTTTCATATTACAGTTGTAAGCCTTCAAACGTTCGTTCATCCGCCACGCCTTCACAGCCACATCTCTGTTGAAGTCCACATCAGCTCTTACAAGTTCAAGTATGTCTACATTCATATACGTCCTGTACTTCTCGATGTAAGCCTTCACACTCATTATATCTCCCCGTGCCCCTCCCTCGTAGACTGTTTTAAGCAATCTTGGTTTCAAAAGTTTCTCTAATTCCCTTATCGCCTCCTCTTTCAGGAAGGGGGGCCTGAACATTTCGTTATAGATTCTGTTCAATAATTCCTTTTTTAATTCCCCCCATGTTTTCCCTTTCTTCAGCTGTGCAATGTGATACAGCAGTCCAGCAAGCAACAGAGCACCGTATTTGCTCGATGCAAGACTCGAATATGTTTTCAGTTCGGGCATACTTTTTATCAGAACATCCCCAAGCTCATTAATCGGAGTCTCTTCTCTCAGATTCTCTCTGAGGAGTCTCATGCTGTCTGGATGAACAAATGCTTTTGCAGTTCCTTCTACTCCTTCGTTATCATGGTATCTTGCAACTCTCCCAAGCCTTTGAATGAATGTGTGGGCATCCTTTGCCTCGAAAACGATTTTGTTCATGTCGAAGTCTATTCCAACCTCGATTGCTCTCGTGCCAACCACCACATCGCCCTCCCTCTCCCTACATTCCTTCGGAACAAAACCACTCACTCTGCCCACCTTCAGTCCCTGCTCCTCAAGCATGTCAGCCAAAACCTCACTCGAAGCAACCGAGTCAACTATTGCAAGCACTGGGTCTCTGTGTTCTGGGTTCAGTTCCATCACAGCTTCATAAATGCTCTCAACTCCACCATAAAAATCGTGTTCAGTTATGTGAAGATGGCACGGATGTCTGATCTGTCTGGTGTCCCTTCCACCCTCAGTGAGTACTGTCGGAGTTATCACCCTATGTTCAAACATGCGTTTCAGCAGTTCAAGTCCATCATGATGGGTCGCACTTGACACCATTATCTGGGAGAATTTGTTTCTGAGAATCCATGTTAAATACAGAAGGTTTGCCAGTGCAATTCCAGAATACATATGAAACTCATCAATAGCCAGTATCCACTCTCTATACAAAAGCTCTGGAAGTATGTGCCTGCCCCGATATCTCTCTTTGAAGATGAGAGTTAGTACATCGATGTTTGACAGCATTATCATGGTGTTGTCGATTGTGAAAAACTCTCTCAGAGCCTCTCCCTTTGTTCTTGCAATCCCCTCAAGAGATTCACCAGTTGCAACGAATATCACAACATCCTCACTCGACAGCTCTGTGGATAATATGCCATTTGAGGGTAATACAACCGAACTGATGTTCATCTTTTCAAGCAAGTCCTTTATGGCATTTGCTTGGTCGGTTATCAGTTCGTTTGTGGGATACAGAAACAGACCATTCCCACCACACTCAATCAACCTCACAAGCATTGCAAGTGTCTTTCCCGAAGAGGTTGGAGCATCCAGAATCACGAGTTTCTCCTTAGCCTCTTTCATCTCGGACTGATGTTCCATCAGCTTCAGTCCTCTGTATTTTTCAGAGTAAGGAATATGGGCTGGAGGTATATACACCTGCAATGATTGCATCTGTTGTATTTTTCCCATATCATAACCCTCCAACCTCAGGATACTTTTCTGCATCTGGAAGTGCGAGTGTGCATCTATTTCCTCCGCACTTACCCTCGACGTATTTCCCCTCAAGCACACACTCCGTATATATGGGGGTGGGAGGTATCATCTGAATCTTTCCCCTTACCAATCTTGTTTCTGGCGGTAGGTCATTCACATTCACCGGGTGCGATGGTTTGAACCTTCCTTCTCTGACTTTTACCTCCTCAACCTCTTCATAATACACTCTGGCTGGTACAAGCTTCTTACCAATCCTTATCAGACTGCTTGACCTCCCTCCTATAAGAAAGCCATAGAACGGTACCAATGGACGGTACTTGAGATACTTTCCCATCATGGGAAAGCATACTTTTCCAACATCAACAGATTGTGTGACTGTCTGAACACTATTGTAGGTGATTCTCACAAGCTCTCTCGAAACCTCACTTTTCAGAAGCTTGCCTCCAATAACAACCCTGTTCTCGTTGAGGAGTTCCGCAGGTGTGGAGTAAAGGGTGAACTTCTTCACATCCTCATCGTAATGTGGAACATTTCCCGACGCATTTCTATGAACCTGTGCATGTGTGTTGAATGCATAGAGCAGGGCGGTGTTGCTTATCACATCACTCGGCACACCCTCTTCGAGTTCCCTCGAAACATAAAAGAAGAAATCGTGGGGACAGAGAATGTACCTGAACACCCTCATCTCTGAGACCTCTTGTCGTATTCCACAAGTTTGTCTGAGAATCTCTTTGCCTTCTCGTACATCGAAAGGGCAAGAGTGCGGTCGAGTGGTATCTCCTTTATCTTCTCAGTGATTTCGTCTCCCCTCATGATAACAACATTGTCCTGAAACATGGCATACTCTGAGAACTTTTTCATGATTTCAAACGTTCTGTCCACTGGATTTTCCAGAAATCCCTCGTTGGTTGCTTCGAGACAGAACTCAAGCGGTGTGATAATCTCCTCGTATCCACCCACAACACCCAGCAGATGATTCACCACATCCCCCTTTACCCTTGTCTCCGCACCGTAGGACTTGCACGAAAGCACACACTTCAAGAAGGCAACGAACTCCTCTTTCGTAACCGAGTTCAGTGTGATTACGGTTGGGAAGTTTGCGAGAGGAGAGATGTTTTCTGTGTAGCCCAGTGCCTGTCCAGTGGACTGGCTCACAGTGTACACCGCATTGAATGTCATCAGCTCAGATATCTCATCGTAGGGTTCAAGAGAGTATGCAGTACTGTACTCCACTCTGTGCTTTATGTTCCACCTCTCTCTGCCTCTTCCTCGTTCCGTTGATACCGCACCAAACAGCACACATCTCGGACATTTCTGGCATAGAGCATCCTTGAGAGCACATTTCTTCTGCTCCTCATCCAGATTCTCCTCACCAGCAGCTGTCCTCACCAAAGTCAGAAAGTGTCTGCTCTCAACTGCTTTTTGTTTGGATGCAAGCATTGCAACCCTTATCATGGGCGACGGGTCTGTTGAGGAGGATGGAAGTGTTACAACGTTCAGTTCTCTCGTCTCCTCTGTTCTGAATATCGTGTAGTCATGAGTCTGCCTCAATAACAGAAGTTGTATAGTGTTTGCAGTTCTGTAAAGTCCGATATCATCGACAAAAAACTTCTCAAGCTCTCCAAAATCCATCGACTCATTCATTTCTTCCACCCCCAAATATGTATTCAAGTTTGTTCTTGTACACTGCGTAGTCCACTTCTCTGAGTATCTTCATCCACATCCTCTTTGGTGCAATCTTGCGTAACTCAAGCAAAGCATTCACACCGTTCTCAAGATGCTCGTTTGCCTGTTTTGAGATGGGATTCTCTGCGGTTGCGTTGTGTATGTTCACAATGTATCCAACAAGGGCATCTGGATTCTCTATCTTCCCGCTTGAAACAGCACTGAGTAGCTTCCCAACTGGTCCCATTATTGAGGTCTTTGTGTAACTGTATTCCGCTCCTTCTCTGATCTTTGGCTTAAACCACTTCAGATATTCAGACAGGTATTCTATCACTTTCTTCTGCATCTCACTAATCTTCTCTTTATCCACTCCCTCTGTCTCTTTTGTCCAGTATATCGGTCTCATACATTTTCCTCCACCAAGTTCAATAATTCTATTGACCTTGAAATTTCATTTTTTCTAAGTCTCTTTGCTTTTTGAAGAGCATTCACAACATCACAGACAACTCTGCCAGGTGGGTTGTTCACAATCTCGAGTAAAAGCCCTTTTTTGTTTATCTGGAGTCCTTTCAAGATGTAAAAGAGCTGGATAATTGCCGAGAGCTTCAGAAGTGCCTTGTCTGTATCTTCTATGCTCACCCATCCATCCTCGGTTTTTATCCCCAACCTGTCGAGAACTTTCCTGAGACCAAGACTCAGACCAACATAGACAGCTCCCCTTGAAATCTTTTGCATGAGTGGTTCACACTTTATCTCTTTCAGAACCACAGATGCTCCAAACAGCCTCGATATCAGTAACATCCTGAAAAGATATATCAGGTAGTTTGCATCCTTTACATCACCCTCCGTCGGATGAGATATCATTGCATAGTTTGGTGTGATGAGATGCAAGTGCACACCATCCTCGATTCCAAATTCCTCCAGCTCCCCTCTGAGATATTTATCAACAGCTTCCTCCATCGATGATGCTTCAATGTCGGACAAAAATAATTCAGTGTCTCCATAATATTCGCTTTTTATGTAGGATTTAATCAAGTTCTCTGCTCTCTTTCTTATATTCTTCCTTTCCATTGCCTTTTCTCTCATCTCAACAAGAACATCAACAGAACGGTCGTTTAACTGGTTTATGTCCTTCACAATAGAGTTGGACAGCTCCCAATCATTGTTAAACAGCCAGTTACACCTCAACTCCAGTATCTTTCCCCACTCCTCCATACCGAGTGGTGAGATGCTTATTTGAGGTATGAGATAGTATTCCACATAATCTTTTGATCTGATGAATAGAGAACGCAACTTCGATTCAAACTCACACAAAGAACATATTCTGTATTTGTTTTTTCCACCAATCCAGCTTCCACCCCTCATGAAGTTTGTGAAGGACTCCGATTTTCCGACTATGGATGCTATTGCTTCGGTTGTCGCTCTATTAGAACACAGAACACAGAGTGGGGTGCCTTTCTTCTTTCCATGAATGTATGCGTCCCACATCTCTGTATCAACTCTGAAACGAGGATACGAGACATCATTCATTAGTTCTCTTGCCTTGGCGTTGTAGTCAATGCCATGGTATTTCTCACCAAATTCTCTCAACTCGTTTGTTATTCTTTTGAACCTCTCCACAACATCGTCCAGCAGCTCTTCCCTAACTCTCGTTTCAAGTCCCTCTCTGAAAAGTTTTGCTATCCTTATTTTCTCCTCAATCGGTTTTATGTTTGCTATCTTTGAAGAGAGTATGTAATTCAATACGTCTTCAGAAACATTCGGGAACTCCCTTCTAAAGATGCATTTGAATATCTCCTCCGCATCTTTATCTTTATTGCATTGCTTGACAACTTCTGTCAGGTATATGAGCAGGTTGTACAATCCGATTAATTCTTTTGCCTCGCTTTCTGAGATGTGTGATATTCTGTCAACATTTGGATTTGCTATACTGTTTTGTCTTCTCACAGCGTCCCAGAACTCTATGACTGTGTTTTCGGATATGTAAAGATATTCTGGAGAACGTATAACCCTCTGTGTTATTGGTCCAACTGCCTTTTCGCCAACCCCATACTTGCTCCTCTCCTGAACGAAAGAACGAAGTTCTTGAGCTATGTACTCTTCCAAGTTATTCAAGTTCTCTTCCAGCCTTCTCTCATCATTTCCAACGTATATCGTACCCTCAGCGAAGAAGACAATTGGATGCCAGCCCGCATCCTCATAAAGTCTGTGTAAAGCCTTATGCAGAATGGATGTGAGAATACCTCTCACTACACCGACAGAATGGTATGTCAATTTCAGATTCCTATCGCTCTTTAGATATCTCCCTTCAGCATCCTCCACTCTTTTTAGAGAGGCAAGCATGTCAGCATCATCATGCACAAGTCTGCGTACTCTTGGGAAGTCCTTACCCCTTCTCGGTTCGAGCAGGTTCTCGAAATGATTGAAGTCCTCAATCGCACCATACGGTAGCATATCCA
>QMVI01000057.1 GCA_003661015.1 Methanosarcinales archaeon
GGGGCTAAAAGATATGTCTGACATGTTTTTTCACAGGATTTTTCGACATGGCAATGACATTTTATTAGCTATAGCAGACAAAGAGCTTCTCGGAAAAACACTGAAAGACAACGACATAGAGATAGTTGTCGAAGAGTCGTTTTATGGCTCAGAATTGATTGGGCCAGAAAAGCTCATAGAGTTAACAGAGTCTTGCACTATCGCAAACATTGTTGGTAAAAAGGCGGTGACTTTGCTAGCGGACAGGGGGCTTGTTGATAGAGATAATATATTGAAAATTGGTGATAGTTTTCATGCTCAGATTATCAAGATTATATGATTTGATATACAACCCGAGACACAGCACAGGAAAAAAAGGACAGTGGTTCATAATATCAGCCATTGTGATATCGAGCGCCTTTCTTGTTATTTCTATGCTATTCAAAAGTTATTATCTGGTCGATACGTCTTCTGTTGCTAGAATAGATGAAGATTATTATTTTGAAAACATCGCATCGGGTTTGAACAAAACAGTAGATGTTTCTGATTGTTCGAACATCACAAAAAATCTGGACAAGTTTATAGAGTTTGCCCGTGAAGAGATGGGCAAAAGGGGCAAATACCTAGAGGTGGATTATACAGTAAATCCAGTATGTCCACCAAAGCGCGTGGTTTTTCGTTTGGTTTCTCTTAAGTCACACCAGATGACGATACGAGATACATGGACATATCCTTGATATCTATCACGTGTCCTTGATTGTTCTAGTTGGCTAAGCCGGCCAGAACACGGCGATTTTCTTCGTCGATTTCTATCGTCTTCTTTTTCATCAGCAGACTAGTGAGATAAAGGTAGCTCATGGCCGTTCTTTTCGAAACGTGCAACTCCTTGCTCATTTTTCCAAGCAATGAGTCCAGTCTTTTTGATTTTCTTTTTCCATATCTTAAGAAAAAAGCAGGCGGATTGTAGTTGACAAACTTTTTATAGCCGTCTTCTTTCGACAGTGCTACGGTCGTTATCATATCTGGTATATAGCTTTGCAGTGACCAAGACTGGCGTTTTATTATTCTAGCCTGAATGATGTCTATCAATGACAACGCATCATAGGCTTTTGCTATCTCTTCCTTTTTTTCATACTCATTCTTTATGTTTTCTTCAAGCCACCATATGATTTCATTTAGATTTCTATCCGAATTTTTTAGGGCTATTTTAACATTCTCGGGATTCTTTGTTTTGAGTATAATTTTTATCGTTTCAAAAATTTTATTTTCAACATCCCTATAACTAACGTCGCCAAAAGTGTTGGAGCCCAAGTCGTTGAGCGCTGCTCTCACATCTCCGTTGGCAGATGTTGCTATTTTTTTGAGCGAAGCTTCGCTTATATCAATATTTTCTACCGCAGCGATTTCTCTTAAAAATTTCGCCAGCGAGTCAGATCTTATTTTGTAAAATTTTATGATGTCACATTTTTGCCGTATGTTTACGAGCCTCCTTGAATAAACGTCGTCTGCTATCATTACAATAGGAACAGGAGATTCCTTTACCAGCGCTGACACAGCTTTTAGTCCAGATGAATCCATGCTATCCAATTCATCTATGAATATGATGGAGGGGGGGTTATCTCTGGCAAGCTGGAACAATTCTCTAACGAGTCTCGCCCCTTCCCCTATGTATTTCTGGACAAGCTCTGAACCCACGATTTTTATGAACTTCGCACTTGTGCTGTGTGCAACAGCCTTCGCCAGCAACGTCTTCCCGGTTCCGGGAGGGCCATAAAGCAAAACACCTTGGGGCGGAGTGATTCCAACTTCTTCAAACAGTTCAGGGCTTGTGAGGGGTAGCTCAACGACTTCTTTTATCTCCTCAATCTGTTTATCCAGCCCACCTATCATGGAATAATCGACACCAGTATCATCTATTACTTCTGCAACTTTCACATTCGTGCTGTAAGATGGAGGCAGAACTTCGAGGACTGCAAGTGTCTGCTGATTTAGAGCGACTCTATCCCCAACACCCACACTAACATTCTGGGAGACCTTTACAAGAAACGAGCTTCCATTGTTTATTTTTACGATTGCTCTGCCATCATCAAAAACATCGATAACGTCTCCAACTATGAGAGGAAGGGACCTAAGTCTTGAGAGTTCTCCTCTGAGTCGTTTTATCTCTTGCTCCTGTCTGAGTTTCGTTGTCTGAAACTCACTTTCTATTTGACGATTGATTGTCCTCAATATGTTGTTCTTCTCCTCAAGCTGTTTAACTCTGTCAAGTAGGTAGCGTGAGAATTCTTCTTTGGCAATCTTCTTGTCCCTCTTTAACTCATCCATATATTTAAAGTGTGAAACTTATACTTAAAAGTCTTATCTATTCTATTTCAAATTCAAATTTGGTACGCTCAGAATCATTAGTAGCTGAGAATTGCCTCAACAACCTCCACAACATCCTTTGTCTCTCTCACATCATGAGTTCTTATTATGTCTGCGTCGCCAACCACAAGTGCTGTTGCTCCGAGACTTCCATACAATCTTTCCTCAGGCTCAGCATCTAAGATACTTCCGATGAAAGATTTTCTTGAAATACCAACGAGTAATGGGAGACCAAATTGGCGAAAAAACTTGATGTTCTTTATTATGGCGATATCATGGTCAAAGCTTCTTTGGGGAATCCATTTTCCTACTCCTGGATCCAGTATGATATTCTCTTCAGGTATTCCAAGCTCAATAGCTCTGTCTATCGTCAGTTCAGATGCAAATATGGCCTCTTCAAGCGTTGTATGGTCTCCTGGCCTCCTGAAAGATGCCATGACCACAATAGGGCAGTCGTACTCAACAACAACATCAGCAAGCTTTGGGTCTGTTGTTAGACCGCTCACGTCATTCACCATTGAAGCGCCCATCGATAGTGCGTATGATGCAACATCTGCATATTGCGTGTCTACAGATATCTAAACAGACTTTCTGAGACCTTGTAAGCTTTCCATTGCTCTTTTCATCCTCGCAAGCTCTTCATCCACTCCGATAATAGGGGAACCGGGTGCAGTTGACCTCGCCCCCATATCCACAATGTCTGCCCCCTCATCAACCATCTTAGTAATGATGTCTGGGATCTGTTCTGGAGGATAATATGAGCCACGATAGAATGACTCACTACTAAGGTTTACAACACCCATTATCTTTGTCATGTTTCTTCCCTTTCTTTTTGCTTCCATGCTGCCTTCATTGTATGGGTAAGGAGCATAGCTATCGTAAGGGGACCAACTCCTCCCGGGACTGGTGATACGAGTCTCGCCCTCTTGACAACCTCATCAAAAACAACGTCCCCATATACCTTCCCGTCTTCCCATGTGATACCAACATCGAAAACTATCGAATCCTCTTTTATCATGTCCTTTTTTATCAGACCCTTGACACCCGTTGCAACCACGAGGATATCTGCCTCTCTTGTATAATCCACCAAATTTTTCGTGTAAACATGACACACGCTCACAGTTGCATTCCTGTTAAGAAACATCGCAGCCATTGGTTTTCCGACGATGTTGCTGTGTCCAACCACAACAGCATACTGACCCTGAACATCTATGCCATATAGGTTTAGGGCTTCAATAACTCCTTTTGGTGTGCAAGGCACAAGCCAACTCTCATCTCCCTGCATCAATCTTCCCATGTTGAGAGGATGAAAACCATCAACATCCTTGATGGGCGATACACTCTTCATAACTTTCAACGCATCTATGTGATGGGGAAGAGGCATCTGGACGAGAATTCCATTCACCCTGTCATCCTCATTGAGATTCTCTATCAGCGAAAGAATCTCCTTCTCACTGACATCCTCATCGAATTTGTAGTTCATTGAATCGATTCCTACTCTCTTACATGCCCAGTGTTTCAACTTCACATACAGTTTTGAAGGGGGATGCTCTCCCACCAAAATAGTTGCAAGGCGTGGGGCACATCCATATTTTTTCTTAAATCGTTCAACATCCTCTTTCACACTCTTCTCAACTCTATCTGCAATGCTCTTTCCATCTATCACCTTATCTTTTATGTCCTCGTTGTTGTTCATCACCTCACCTCATGGAATCGGGTACTTTGAGCAAAGTTCTTTCACGTCTTTTGCAATCCTCTCGTCCACTCCTTCTGTGAGAGTGTACTCAATCCATTCTGCAATCATTTCCATCTCTTTCAAACCAAAGCCCCTTGTGGTTACAGCAGGTGTACCAACTCTTATACCACTCGTTATGAATGGACTTCTAGTTTCGAATGGAATTGTATTCTTGTTCACAATGATTCCAACCTCTGAAAGCGTCTCCTCTGCCTCCTTCCCTGTCATTTCCTTCTCTGTGAGGTCAATCAAGGCGAGGTGGTTGTCTGTTCCACCAGAAACCACTCTGAAACCCCTTTTATCAAGTTCAGATGCCAACTTCTTTGCATTCTTCACTGTGTTCTCCTGACATTTCCTGAACTCAGGTGTCTCTGCTTCTTTGAAAGCGACAGCCTTCGCAGCAATCACATGCATGTGGGGGCCCCCCTGAATTCCCGGGAATATCATCCTGTCTATCTTGGTTGCATACTCTTCCTGACACATTATCATACCACCTCTCGGTCCCCTCAACGTTTTCTGGGTTGTGGTTGTGATAAATTCCGCATACTTTACTGGACTCTGGTGAAGTCCCGCCACGATGAGACCAGCTATGTGAGCTATATCAGCAAGCAGATATGCCCCAACCTCATCAGCTATCTCTCTAAACGCTTTGAAGTCTATCTCCCTCGGGTAGGCACTCGCTCCACATACTATCATCTTTGGCTTGTGCTTTCTCGCAATATCCGAGAGCTCGGAGTAATCGATAGTTTCAGTCTCCCTGCTCACACCATACTGCACAATGTTGTAGAACATGCCAGAGAAATTCACGGGACTACCATGTGAAAGATGACCGCCATGTGATAAATTCATGCTCATTATTGTATCTCCCTTTTCAAGCATAGCAAAGTAAACAGCCATGTTTGCCTGAGTCCCTGAATGTGGTTGAACATTCACATGCTCTGCTCCGAAAAGCCTTTTGGCTCTCTCTATTGCAATCTCTTCAACCATATCGACAAACTCACATCCGCCATAGTACCTGCGATGAGGATAGCCCTCTGCATACTTGTTTGTCATTATGCCTCCTTGAGCCTCTCTTACTGCGGGAGATGCATAGTTTTCAGATGCTATCAGGTTTATCTTGTACTGCTGTCTTTCCCATTCCTTTTCCATGATGGATGCTATTTCCGGATCAACTTCTTCGATGTACATTCTCTCACCCCTCAGGTGGGGATTTCAGCCATGGCTCATAATCAACGTTGCCCACAACCCTCACACCATGTCCATGTGGAGAGGGTCCATCTTCAGCACCCCACCAGTTGTATTCAGCATCTATGGTGGTATTTACCGAGAGGGCAGAAACCCCTATAAAACCTTCTGAAAGGTCGTTATAGTGGATGGAAGCAGTTGGCTCCCCCCACAGGAACGATATGTCCATTCTGTTGTTTGTGAGTGTGCTGTTGAGTACAGTGGTATTTATGGGTGTTGCCTCTGACTGATATTCAGAACTTCTCTCAATCCCTATCTCTTCATTCCTCACATCCGATTTGCCAGTAGGACCAAGCACAAAAATACCGATGGTTGCACCACTCATCGTTGTATTGTAGATGTATGTATCTTTGGTTTTGTTCCATATCTGTATACCATACTGACATTCATGTATCTCACTTTCAACAATATTATTCCCTCTTCCACCAGTTATCCATATCCCAGTAATGCTGTTGGAGATTTTGTTGTTTCTGAGAATATTCGAACTACCATGGATGACTATTGACTGTTGGGTTAATGGAAGGGTCGATGCCTCAACAACATTCCTACTTCCCTCTATATCGACAGCCTTGTATATTGACGATACTTTCAGGTTTGTGAGAGTGTTCTCATCTCCGTCCAGTACCACACCATAGCTCCCCTCCACAACACAGTCTCTGATTACATTCCCGCCTCCACCATCAAGCTGAATTCCGGTATCCCCGTTAACAATGCAATTCTCCAAAATGTTGTTTGTACTCTCTACAACGTACACACCAACTTCAGAGCCATTTATGGAACAGTCTGAGATTCTGTTGTTTCTCGATGCAATAACAACCACGCCAGCATCTCCTCCCTCGTAGCTGTCTGAAACGATGGTGTTGCTGTTGGAATCAGAACCAATGTATATTCCTCCTTTTCCGTCTGTCAGGCACTTATTGTCTCTCAGTTCGTTGTTGGATGAGCCAATGAGCAGAACCTGGGAATACTCACTCGTATCAATCTCATTCGATGAGATCCCGTTCGAGCTTGAGAGTCTGAGGTATATGCCGTAAGTACATTCAGATATCGAATTGCTATCCACCTTATTCTCATACCCATTGCCAAAGTAAACACCTATGAAGCTTGAGGAGATGCTGCAATCCCTTATTGTATTACCAGCCGAATTATCCACATACACACCATATACTCCATTGGATATTCTACACTTACCCATGGTATTCTCCTCACTTTCCTTCACAAAGAGAATTCCAGCCCTTTCACCCAGTACTGTACAATCTTTGATGGTATTGTGAGATGAGCCATATAGCTCGATTCCATAATACCCACTCACATCGTTCTTCGTAATTACATTCCCACCACCCCCCCTCAGGTATATGCCGACTACATCAATGTCTCTCAATTCATTCTTCTCGATTTCATTCTTTTCTGAATCCCATATGTACATCCCCCCATACCCTCCTTCAACTGTGTTTTCAGCTATCGTGTTGCCATCAGAACCGAGCAAAGCAACAATTCCATATCTCTCAGATGATATACGATTGTTTTTTATTGTGTTGAAATCACTCTTCCTTAGAAAAACACCATAATGTTCCTCAAACTTACATTTCTCTATTACGCACTCTCTTGAGTTTCCAAGATACACACCATAATAACCATTGTTCGAAAATTTTCCATCTATCTTGGTTGTTGAGTCGTGGACGAATGCACCTGCTATGCCGTTTTCAAAAAACCCACATTTCGATACATCTCCAACACTACCGCTCAGCAACGCAAGCCCGTATCTCTTATTACTCCTGAACTCACAATCCTCAACCTTCACATCTGCCCCTTGGGTAAGAATCCCATAGTAATTGTCCGACAGAACACACTTTTTAATCGTGGCTTCACCCCCAGAATGCACCCATATTCCAGCTCTATAGGATGGAGCAAACTTTATTGTGAAATCTTGAATGA
>QMVI01000058.1 GCA_003661015.1 Methanosarcinales archaeon
ATTGTTGTGCCTCCTGGCTCTGTCCCGCATCTTCTGAAAGGGGATACAATCTTGCTGTTTTCTTTTATGGTTGCAACTTCGATTGTCTATACTGTCAAAATTGGGAACATAAGAACGATGATTCCGCACCATACATAACCCAAGACGAACTTGTTGATGAAATCAAGAAAAATAAAGCGATAAAATGCATCTGCTTTTTTGGTGGTTCCCCCGAGCCGCAATTACCATTTGCAATCGAAGTCTCAGAAAGAGTGTTGAGCGAGATTGAAAGAGATGTCAGAATATGCTGGGAATGGAATGGCTCTGGAAACACGAAATTGGTAAGAAAGGTTGCATCCATATCAAAAGAAAGTGGGGGAATAATCAAGTTTGATCTGAAAGCTTGGAACGAGAATCTTCACATTCTTCTGACTGGAAGGAGCAATAGAAAGACTTTGGAAAATTTTCGTGTTGTTTCAGAATATCGTGATGACTCTCATCCTGACTTGCTAACCGCCACCACCCTATTGGTTCCTTACTATGTTGATGAGGAGGAAGTAAAGGGCATTGCATCATTTATCTCATCAGTAAGTCCGGACATACCATACAGTCTGCTGGTGTTTCACCCAGACTACAAACTCAAAGACCTCCCCATAACTCCAAAGGAACAGATGAAAGAATGTTATAAAACAGCGAAAATGTATCTCAAAAGAGTAAATATAGGAAACCTCTTCCTAATTAATTTATAATTATAATTTCTAATTTTCATAAGCTCTACTCAATATTCTATCAATAATTTTTTTGCTCGAGCATAATTCTCCATCTCTTTTTGATTTTATCCTCACAACCTCTATATTCAGATTTCTCTTTTTGAGCTCTCTTTTGAGTTCATCCTCATCAAATAGCTGGTCATAGCCGAGAGCTACTATATCTGGCTTCAGTTCGTAAAGTGGCTTGTACATATCCTCATTACTTCCAAGAACAGCTTTATCAACGAGTTTCAAAGCAGAGACCACCTCAAGTCTTTGTTTCTCTGGTATTATCGGTTTAGGTTTGTGTTTTATCATACTATCTCTCGCAACCAAAACGATGAGCTCATCTCCAAGCTTCTTTGCCTCTCTGAGATAATGAAGATGTCCGGGATGTAAAAACTCGAATGTACCAGTAGCAAGAACTTTCTTCCCCAATCTCAACCCTCCAGACCGACTATTGGTATTGGGTGTCCACACTCTGGACACTCTGGTTTTTGGATAAACAGATTCACATGATATCCAACTCTCTCAATCAAAAGCTTACCACATGATGGGCAGTAAGTATTCTCATAGAGATGTCCCATCACATTTCCGATGTATGGGTAATTGATGCTGTTTTCTTTTGCAATCTTGTATGCTTTCTCGAGTGTTGAAATTGGAGTGGGGTTTATATCTTGCATCTTGTAGTAAGGATAGAAACGTGTAAAATGAATCGGAATATCGGGACTCAACTCCTCTGCCACCCACTTCGACAACCATATTATATCATCCTCAGAGTCATTATATCCGGGTATAACAAGATTCACAACCTCAACATGCATACCAAGTTCGTGAGCTATTCGTGTTGATTCAAGAACCGGCTCGAGTTTTGCTTTGCACAGTTCTCTATAAACTCTCTCCCCACCCTTTATGTCTACTCTGAAAGCATCCAAATACGGAGAGATTTCACGAAGAGCTTCCTCTGTTATGTATCCATTCGTAACATATACCGTCTTTAGCCCATGTTTGTGGGCAAGCTTTGCACTGTCGTAGGTATATTCAAACCATATCGTCGGCTCGTTGTAAGTCCACGAAATGGATATACAATCCGAAGAAAGCGCATCAGAAACAGCAACTTCAGGAGAAACATATCTCAAATATGCTTGTTCAATCGTGGCTTGAGATATCGTATAATTCTGACAGTGAGCACATCTAAAATTACATCCAACTGTCCCCATTGAATAACTCAATGTTGAAGGATAAAAATGATACAATGGTTTTTTCTCTATTGGGTCAACGTTTATCGAAGTAGCGAGGCCATATATCAGCGTGTAAAGTTTCCCATCTGTGTTCTTCCTGACTCTGCATATCCCGTACCCACCTTTCTTTACAGTGCATCTATGGGCACACAGATTACATCTGATGTCTCCATTGAGACTCTCCCACATCATTGCTTCTTTTTCACCATTCATGTTGATCCTCCCTGATAATCGTTTGCTCCCTCCTTGGCCCAACAGAAATTATTGAAACCGGGAGTCTTGCTATTTTTTCTATCTCATATACATACTCCTTTGCCTCTTTGGGTAATTGTTCAAATTCCACCACATCACCTATCTCCCCTTTCCATCCTCTCAGGACTTTATACACTGGCACACATCGTTCCAAATTTAGTTCTGGAGGGTACTCAATCTTCTGACCATCTAACTCATAATGCGTACATATCTTGATTTCAGAGAGATTGCTCAAGACATCAAGTTTTGTGAGTGCCAGCTATGTGTATCCATTCAGTTTCACAGCCTTTCTCAACAACGGTGCATCAAACCATCCACATCTCCTTGGTCTGCCTGTCGTTGTCCCAAATTCACCACCTTTCTCTCTCAGATATTCTCCTATTTCGCCCCCCACTTCAGTTGGCAACGGCCCCCCTCCTACACGGGTTATGTATGCCTTAACAACCCCTATTACCTCACCTACTCGTTTGGGTCCTATACCCAAATTCATACAAGCAGAGCCAGCGATTGTACTTGAAGATGTCACATACTTCTGCGTTCCATGTATTACATCAAGATGTGTTCCCTGAGCCCCCTCAGCAAGCACATTCTTTCCTTGTTCAAGGGCGTGATTGAGTTCAAGTGAGACATCTGTTATGTATCCTTCAAGTTCTTTACCTATCGCAAGAATGTCATCGAATTCAAAAGCCTCGTCTATATCAGAGTCTGTTGCTCCCATCGCTTTTAACATTACTTTCTTCTGTGGTATGATGTCCGAAATCTTTTCCTCGAAACTTTTTTTATCTGTGATGTCTGCAAACCTTACCTCTTCCCTTGATACCTTGTCCATGTATGCATAGGCAATACCTCTCTTTGTTGTTCCTATCTTCTTAGTTCTCATCCTTTCTGACAACTCATCCAACTTCACATGGTACGGCATTATGACCGAGGTTTTGGCATCTATTCCAAGTTTTTTGTTATCAATACGTATCCCTATGTCCATGAGAGAGTCAATCTCCTTCTTCACAACGAGTGGATTCAAAACAACACCGGGACCTATAAGAAGGCGAGCATTGTAAAGTACCCCAGAAGGTATTGTATGCAGTTTTATTGTGAGTTTGCCCACCTTTACGGTATGTCCGGCATTATCACCACCCTGAAATCTCACGACATAATCAAAACGCTCAGCGAGAAGGTCAACAATCTTTCCCTTTCCTTCATCCCCAAACTGGCTTCCAGTTATGATAGTAAACATGATAGAAAGTATGAAGGGGTTGTTAGAAAACCTTTTTCATTCTATCAGGATGGCAGGTCTGAATGGCTTCGCACTTTTCATCTTCTCCACTTTATCGGGCGGGTCTATCAAGACTTCACATCCAAGCTCTTTTTCAAAGAACTCCTTTGCATCAATTAGTGCCCTCCTTTCCATCTCACGATTCCATCTGCCATCCTGACATACCTCAACGTAGTTCTCATCCATCGAATTGATGTCCTTCAAAATTCCCTTGGCAAACGAAATTACATCTTTGATAATGGGTTTAAACTCCGCTTTTTGAGATAGATTCTTCATTAGTTTGCCCATATTATCTCTTGACTCAAATACCTCCCTCATAACCTCATATTTCCACTCTTCTGGCGTGTATATCTTTATTCTGCTCGGGTTCTCTATCCTTGCAACTGAGATTATGTCTAAGATGTCTTCCAGCGTCTCCTTGACAAGAGACTCGCATACCTCCACCTATACGTCAATACCCCAAGTGGGTTCTGGATATGGTGCAAGAGAGACAAATTCTCCTTCACGATGGTATAAACTCCACAACTCCTCGCATATGTGTGGTGTGAATGGAGCCATGAGTTTTATCATAGTATCAACAACGGTAAATAACACATTCTTGCCTCCCCTCCTCTCGTACCATCTAACATCATTTAGCAGTAAGAAGAAAGCATGTTGGAGAGCTCTCCTCGTTTGTAGAGAGGAGAGGGCATTCCTCACCTCACCAACATGGTATGAGAGTCTTGACAACATCCATCTGTCCAGACTATCCAACTCACCACTTTGAGCTTTGTTCTGGATTACATCCCGTGCCCAATGGTAGAATCTCTGAAGATGTTTCCTCATACCCTCAACATTTGCACTTCTCCAGTCTGCATCTTGCATTAGCTCAGCATTGCTGAGGATGTACAATCGCGTAAGATCAGCACCATATGTCCTAACAGCCCTCTTCATCGTAAGCAAAGGTCCCTTTGATTTGCTCATCTTCTGTCCTTCCAGAGACACAAACCCATTTACTGCAATCGACTTTGGCCATTTGTCCTTGTCAAAAAGTGCTACGTGGTGGAATATAAAGAAAAGCAAATGATTTGCAACGAGGTCTTTTCCAGAAGTTCTAAGGTCAACAGGATACCAATACTCGAATTCTCTCCTTATCTTACTCACAATCTCCCTTTTATCCTCGGGTATCTCACTAAAAGCATCATCCTTTCCAAGGAGGATGTAATCCAAAACTGGTTTGGTCAGGTCAGAGGCTTTGAATCCAAATTCTTGGAGTTTTACAATTATGTAGTAAGCCATGTATATTGTGGAGTCTGCAAGACTCTCGATAATCCACTCAGGGTCCCATGGAAGAGGTGTTCCGAGTCCCTTTCTTCTGGCACATGCCTTATCCTTTAGCCAGTCAATTTTATTCTCAAAATCCGCTCTGATTTCGGGCGGTGTTATCCTCATCTTTCCCAAACATTCTCTTGTCTTCATCTTCCATTCCATGTCTGAATAACGGAGGAACCACTGGTCTTCCACCAACTTTATCACACACGGTGTTCCACATCTGCAAACGACCGGCTGTTCAGAAAATTCATAAAAAATTTCAGCAACGCCCATTTCTATGAAGTCTCGTGTGAGTATGTCTTTCACTTTAGAGACTGGCATTCCAGCATACTTTCCACACACATCTTTGAGAACTCCCGAGTGAAACTCTTTTTTGTAAACAAGCTTTGTTGCCTTCTCAGCTTCAGGGTCATTCTGGTTTTTCACTCCAAGCTCCTCACACACCTCAACCGCTGGAAACTCACCATGCCCAGGCACAGCTATCAACGATATATACGATATATCAGAAACATCGAATCCTGAAACATCCAAATCTCTGAGAGCCAGATGGTCGTAGGGAGCATGTGCAGGAACACTCATAACAATACCAGTCCCGCTTTCGGTTTTCACAAAGCTTGCAGGTAGCACAGAAACCCAATCCCCTGTAATGGGATTCCTTGCTTTCAGTCCAATTAGCTCATCTCCCCTTACTTCCCCTATCTCCTCTACTCTTTTACCAATATACTTCAACTTTTTAACTGCCTCTTTGCTTACAATCCATGCCTCCCTCCCCTCGGGAGTTATGATTTCAATCTTATGATAAACAACCTCTGGATTTGCCCATAGATTTGTGACTCCAAACACAGTTTCAGGTCTCAACGTTGCACAAGGCAACACAACCCCATCAGGAAGTACGAATTTTATAAGAGTGTATTCAACTATTGTCGCATCCTCTCCATGAAGCAAATCATGGTCCTCAACAGGATTTTCATCGTTTGGACACCATCTGACAGGATGCGAACCCTTTGAAATATATCCTCTCTCAAAAAGCAGATTATACTGCCATGTGATAAAAGCTTTGTATAACTCATCCATGGTTGTGAACTTTCTCCTCCAATCTATCGAATAACCTATTGATTTCATATCATTTTCAGCTTCTTTTTTGAAATACTCAACTATCTTCTCAGGAGTATCAAGAGAATACAAAACATTCTCTGGTATGTCATGGTATTCTGTATAGACTTTGATGGTCGTGGGGTCTCTCTTCTTTATCAACTCAGAAAGTCCCACTATGGGTGTACCTGTGACATGAAATCCCATAGGAAAAAGAACGTTGTATCCACACATTCGCATGTATCTCGCGACAACATCTCCGATGGTGAATGTTCGTGTATGTCCTGCATGTAAGTTCCCATTCAGGTAGGGGTATGGAACTGTTATGAAGAACTTCTCTCTGTCATCTGGCTCTGCCTCAAATATCTTATAGTTCTCCCACATCCTCTGCCACTTTTTTTCTATTTCATACGGGTTGTAATCATCATCGCCTTTCATGTTTTTCTCATCGGGCTTGTTAAACATCAACCTTTATAAGCATGATGCTAAATTCATTCTCATGAAGAAGCTCACAAAGCCGACATTTACTGAGAACGCACTCAAAGTTCTAAGGGCACGTTATCTCCTGAGAGATGAAAATCTCAACATAATAGAGACTCCAGAACAGATGCTATGGAGGGTTGCCTCTGCAGTTGCAAAGGCAGAGCCGCCACATCTAAGAGAGAAGATGAAGAGAATGTTTTATGAGGTTATGGCAAGATTGTGGTTTCTTCCCAACTCTCCAACTCTCATGAATGCTGGAACCAAAATGGGACAGCTCTCTGCATGTTTTGTTCTGCCAGTCCCGGACTCAATCGAGGGAATATTTGATGCACTGAAAAACATGGCAATCATACACCAGTCAGGAGGTGGGACTGGATTCTCATTTTCGAGACTGAGGCCAAAGTTTTCCAAAGTTAGAAGCACTGGGGGGGTAGCGTCTGGCCCAGTATCATTCATGACAGTATTTGATAGAGCAACTGAAGTAATAAAGCAAGGGGGGAAAAGGAGGGGGGCAAACATGGGTGTCCTTTCAGTTCATCATCCTGACATCATGGAATTCATAACATCAAAACTCAATGGATAGACGC